>JAFDTP010000213.1 GCA_019594195.1 Thermoplasmata archaeon | reverse complement strand
TTGACAACTATCTGATATCTACCTCGATTAACGTAAAGTGTGATATCTCCTTTACAGAGTACTTCCATCCCTTCCTCGGGTTCAAAATCAAGGTTTCTATTGCTTGACCTGAACATCACGCTGTTGATCTCGCTGTTATCATCTTTTAGGACAAAATACATGTGTCTACCTTTATGATGTTTAAAATTGGAGATCTCTCCTTTCACCCAAACATCCTGTATCTCGTCTTCTCTTTCAAGCAAGGACTTTACAAAGTGATTCAACCCTGATACAGAATATATCTTTTGATCGAGTCCTTTTTCGATTGTATCGAGTTTCTTGTCCATCCGATCAGCTATAAAGTAGTAAATATTTAAAATTGTGGAAGAGGGGTGGTCGAAAGTGGGAAAATACTAATATCCGAAAGATAACTCCAAATCTATGTCGATAGCACTAACTGGAACTCCGGGTGTTGGAAAGACCACCGTCTCGAAGATCCTTGAAAATAGAGGATACGATGTCCTAGATCTGAACAGATTCTTAAAAGAAAAAGACCTAATTGGAGAGAAAGACATCCATAGAGACACTTTTGAAGTGGATTTGAAACGGATGAAAAATGTTTTTGAGAAGGGAAACTTAAAAGTAGACATAATCGAGGGACATCTATCTCATCATCTATCCGTTTCCACCACAATAGTATTGAGGTGTGCCCCACAAGAACTAAAAGAGAGGATGAAAAACAAGGGATGGAAAAAAGAGAAGATAGAAGAGAACCTAGAAGCTGAGATGATAGATGCTATACTTATTCAAGCCATGGAAACCAGCGAAGAGGTCTTTGAGATAGATACAACTGAGCTTAAGCCTTTTGAGGTCGCCTCTTCTATAGAAGACATCATCAGAGGAAGAACCGAAGAGTACAAACCCGGAAACGTCGATTGGAGCGATGAACTGCTCTAGAGGGGATAGATTTTATTACTCGGATATATTAATGGAAACGATGGTATTGAACAGATACAGGAAACCAGCGGATTCGATCTTACGCCCTATGGCGGAGAGATTCAAAAGCGTCGATCCAAATTTGATTTCCTGGCTTTCTTTACTCTCTGCATTTATCGCTGGCATATCATTTTATTTTTCTAACGAACCTTATTTCGTCCTATCCGGAGGCATATTTGTAATCTTGAATTCTCTTTTCGATGCTCTCGACGGTAAAATAGCCAAGATCACCGGTAAAGCTTCTAAAAGAGGTGATTTTCTAGACCATACTATCGATCGTTATTCAGATATATTCATGTTAGTCGGAATAACTTTAGGACCTCTATCTAGGACTTGGTTGGGTCTTTTCGCTATATTGGGGGTTCTTATGACCAGTTATATGGGAACCCAAGCCGACGCTGTCGGCGTATCTAGAGATTATGGTGGTATAGCGGGAAGAGCTGAAAGACTCGTACTCCTCATAATTTTCTCCTTCCTTTACTTCGCTCTATTCGAAACCGGCTGGACATCTCTTCAAATAACGGGAATAGAACTTACTCT
>JAFDTP010000186.1 GCA_019594195.1 Thermoplasmata archaeon | reverse complement strand
GACGGGATAGCCCATACCTCCACCCCACATACCACCGCCTGGTGATAGTTTTCTCTCGAATATAGCTACCTGGTGACCTTTTTCCGATAGGTATCTACCGGCGACAAGACCCGCCGGACCGGCTCCAGCGATAACTACATCCACTTCAGTATGTTCAGAGAACTCTTTGAAGTATCTGTCCGTGATCCGTTGAGTAACTTTTACATCGTCTATCATACTATCAAGTCAAGAAAAAACCAGAAGGGCTATAAATATGTTGACTAAAACTACAGCAAAAAGTCCGGTTCTGCTGATCCTTCCTTATTATATATAAAGTACTCGAATACAAAATATCCTCCGTAAAGGACCAAAAGTCCTATCTTCAGGTCCAAAAGACCGGGGAAAGAGACGCTGGCTACAAAATTTTCCACTTCGATGGTGAAATCGAGACTATTATATATGCTCGTTGTGTAGGCGATCAAGCAGAGAGCTTTGACTATTCCAGATACCATCCTGAAAATTTCTCCCTTGTTAAAGTAAGCTGTCGTTGTGGCGAACAATGCAATCAGTGTTCCAAACAGTATCATGTAGTAAACTGTGTTCTGGAATACTCCCTCTAATTCGGGATATAGACTAGACACATACAATAGAACTGAAACAGCAATGACCACGAACACTAAAAAGTGGGCGATACCGATCATCGACGGTAGGAAAAGTCCTCTCTTTTCACTCTTCAAAATTCGATCACCTCTTCGTATATGTAGCCTGTGTCTTCGTCTTCTATCTCGAAACGTGCTTCTTTAGGTATCCCTTCTATTTCCATTTCTATCGTCTCTTCAAAACTCTCTCCTGGGCCCACGATATAACTCTCCTCTTTGCTACCAATCACGTTTCCTTCGTCATCGTAAACTATGCCCCTCTTTATGAAATCGAATTCTTCTGGATTGTCGTTGATAAAGCTCACATCAGCTGAAAATATACCCTCTTCGTAGTACGCATCTCTTATGTCGAAGTTGTTCATGGGTGCTCCCCACTCAATACTTTCGTAGTAGATTGTAGAGAATCCAGATCCCTCTATAGCTATCTCCATTCTGGAAAGAAGCACTTTGGATTCTGTCATCAACTCCTTGGAATCTTCTTCCGACAAGCTTAAGACCAATTCAGTGGAAAGATCCCGTCCAAGTCTTATCGATAAACTGTCTTCGGCATACATCTTTGTCTCATCTTCATCAAAGATGCTCACGATGATATTGACGTTACCAGAAATGAAATCGTTATCATTGGTAGAAACAAAGATGGGTACCTCTAGTTGGTGGTCTCCGGTCAACTGTGCGTTCTCCAAATCGTATTCGACTTCATTGAGTAATCTTCTCCAGAACAATGTGTCCCTCTGTACGACATCGAAGGTCATCAGTGCGTAACTGTACTGCCCTTTGACCCTATATGATACGTTAATGTCAGTATCGTTGTTGATCAGATGGTTTGCAGTCTCGTCAGAGATATTCTCAAGATTTTTCGAGAATCTTATGTACTCCCTTCTAGTCTCTCCTACTCTTATATCGTCAAGTTCTTCAGTCACTTCGATAAATAATTCATCTAGTACTTCCAATTGGAGAGTCAAATCGATCTCCTCTATATCGAAGTTAGCTGAATTGTTCATAGTTATATTGGTTCCTGTCACAAGTTGATCCTCTTCCATCCTCCAATCTACATCTTCCTGATGAACATATATCGATACGTCTCCTCTTATCAGAGGGATCACCATAAAAGCGCTAGTTATCAAAATACCGACAGCGAATAATACTAAGAAGAGCCTGTATAGTGTCAAAGTTTTCTTCATCAGTAGTTTTCATTCTTATCGACTGTAAATAAACATTACGACGAGGCGCTTATCTATCACCAAGATTTAAATACAAATACAGGTAAGTCAAGACGATGGATTGCAGCCGGTGTGGAGAAACCGCGGTCACACACATCAGATACAGTGGTGAAGATCTCTGCAGAGAACACTTTATAGAGTTCTTCGAGACAAAAGTTTTCAAGGAGTTCAGAAAGCAGGTCGAT
>JAFDTP010000188.1 GCA_019594195.1 Thermoplasmata archaeon | reverse complement strand
CAAAGAGGAGATGTTTTTAACCGCTTTAGTGATCGATAGTCTCATGCGTCCTGAGCCTCGGATATATAAGCAAGATATCGAAGGAATGATGAGCGATGTCTCAATAGATGAACAAGTATCAAGGCTTATCAGAAAAGAAAAGATCCCGAAAGACTTGAAAAGAAGATCTCTCCCCTTTATACAGAGGTATATCTCCCTTGCCGAGGAACGATACAAAGAATTGATAGATACGTTTTTTGACAAGCAAGAATTCAATCCTGAATCTTTTGTAAATTATGACGAACTTCACGAGTCGATAGATTCACATCCAGCTATTTTATGGAATCTTCAACAGTTGAAAGATACTAAATGAACAACCTAGTCTCGTAATCTTAAAAATTTTACTCTTGACAGTCCAAGGATAACGTAATTAACCCCGATCCGAATAAACTATAGTGGAACTTGCTTCGAGGAGAATAGGACGTTAGTCCTCTAGGACCCGAGAACTTGTTTCGAGGGAGTATTGGAATCTTTTGATTCCAAAAGAACTGGTAAAAGACACTAGAAAGTACAACATGTTGTGTCTTTTACTGTATATCGGAGGTGACAAAATCCATGACATGGCTGATCTTCCCGCATCAACTCTTTCACAAAAGATATGATGAAGACATGATTCTACTAGAACATCCTCGTTTTTTCACCGATTTCAACTTTCATAAACAAAAATTACTGCTCCACAGAGCTTCGATGAAGGAGTTCGAAGGAGAGATGAACACGGAAAAGTACATAGAATTCAACGGTGATCTGGAAAGACCGTTCAGGGACAACGAAAAGCTCAAGATCTACCGACCTGAAGATCACGATCTTAAGAACTGGATCGAAAACACAGCGGAAGTACACGATACTGAACTGAAGGTCCAAGAATCTCCGATGTTCCTGACAAGCATGGATTGGAACAGAGATCACTTTCAAAAAAACGATTATTCACATCTCCAGTATTACAAAGCGCAGAGGAAAAGATTGGAGGTGATGGTCGATGAAGAAGGAAAACCGGAAGGTGGTAAGTGGAGCTTCGATCCAGAAAACAGAGAGAAGATGCCAAAGGATGACGAACCGCCGAACATCCCTGAATTTCACTCAGAAAAAGTTGAAAAAGCTAAGCGATACGTCGAGCAAAACTTCTCCGATAACCTGGGAAGCCTCACAGAATTCATCTATCCTATCAAGCGTGAACAAGCTCTTGAGAATCTGGAAGATTTTCTAGAGAACAGATTGGAGAACTTCGGCAGATACCAGGACGCTATCGACAAAGACCTAACTTACGGATACCATTCTATAATTTCTCCTTCACTCAACATCGGACTTATCACACCCGAAGAAGTTGTAAACAAAACGATAGAAAAGCACGAGGAAGAGGACTTTCCCCTGAATTCCGTCGAGGGATTCATCAGACAGATTATTGGATGGAGGGAGTTCGTAAGAGCTCTATACCATCTAGAACCCGATATGAAAGATCACGACTTCTGGAACAACGAAAAAGAACTTCCGGACGGATTTTACAGCGCAACCACTTCCATCCCACCGATAGATGAATCTGTAAAAAGGGTGAAGAACAATGCATACACCCACCATATAGAAAGACTGATGGTCCTGGGAAATCCGATGCTTTTACTGGAGATAGATCCGGACCAGGTCTACCGGTGGTTCATGGAGATGTTCATCGACAGCTACGACTGGGTGATGACTCCGAACGTCTACGGTATGAGCCAGTACAGCTATACCGAGATGATGACCAAGCCTTACATATCTTCGTCAAACTATATCGAAAAGATGTCCAACTACGATAAAGGAGAATGGAAAGAGTCATGGGACGGTCTCTACTGGAGTTTCATAAAAAAACACAGAGAGAAGATAGAAAACATACCCAGGATGAAGATCATGACTTCTCATCTGGACAGGATGGATGAAACCACATTAAAAAAACATCAAAAGAACGCCGAAGAAT
>JAFDTP010000002.1 GCA_019594195.1 Thermoplasmata archaeon | reverse complement strand
CCGTTCTTCCAGCTTGTTAGAAGATAACTTCGGTGCTGCTTTTTCTGGAAAATACAAGAGTCTTTTCTTACCTAACAAGGGAACCGAGGAAGAAAGATTGGAAGATCTGATGAACGCCATCGCTGAAGTCTATGCTTCTACGTTCTGTGCAGACCCTATAGAATATAGAAAAGAACGTGGTTTATTGGATTTCAGCGAGGAGATGGGCGTATTGATACAAGAGGTCGTCGGTAAGGAAGTCGGAAATTATTATCTCCCTACCTACGCTGGAGTAGCTTTCAGTAAAAACGAATTCAGATGGTCTCCAAGGATAGGTAGAGATGACGGTGTGATCAGACTCGTTCCCGGTTTGGCTACGAGGGCGGTAGATAGGATAGGCGATGATTATCCTATACTCGCGTCGCCTAATCGTCCCAATTTAAGGGTGAACTCTACGGTCGAAGAGAGGGTCAAGTATTCTCCCCGCTATATGGATGTTGTGAATATGGAGACTGAGCGGCTGGAAAGTGTAGATATCGAGAAGTTCCTAAAAGAACACGGCGATGAATATCCGGATCTTAAGAATGTAGTTTCTCTTTACAAAGATGGCAGTCTTAAAACACCTTCCAGCTTGATACTCGATCCGGAAAAAGAGGACATGGTGGTAACCTTTGAAGGTTTATTCGATAAGACCGACTTCTTACCTAAGATGAATAAGATACTGAGGAAACTTGAAGAGAAGATAGAATATCCCGTAGACGTTGAATTCGCATGCGATGGAGAAAAGATATATATCGTGCAGTGCAGGCCCCAGAGTCAGACCTTAGATAGAGAGCGCGTTAAGATCCCTAGAGATATAAAAAGTAAAAGGAAGCTGTTTTCCGCGAACAAGTACGTTACCACTGGGAATCTGGAAAATTTAGAGTACATAGTTTATGTGGTTCCAGAGGAATACACCGCCTTGGAGACCAGAGAGCATATGCAGCAGGTAGCTAGGATCGTAGGCGAATTGAACAAAGAGCTTCCCAGCAGGAAATTCATATTGATGGGTCCCGGGAGATGGGGTAGTAGGGGCGACATAAAACTGGGCGTCCCTGTAAAATATAGAGAGATCAACAACACAGCTCTTCTCGTCGAGGTCGCAAAAGAAAGAAGCGGGTATGAACCGGAACTCTCTTTCGGGACGCATTTCTTCCAAGACCTGGTCGAAGCGGATATTAAATATCTTCCTCTATATCCAGAGGAAGAGGGAAATATTTGGAAGGAAGAGATGTTTTTCAGATCTGAAAACCATCTGACGGACTTTTTGCCTCAGTATGAGGGATTTGAAGATGTCATAAGAGTGATAGATGTCAGTGACATAAGTAGAGGCGGTACTTTGACCGTCACGATGGATGGGGAAGCCAACCGCGCGTTAGGATATCTAGAACCTTCCGATCACTGGGAATGGAGGATGAAAAAAGTACGACAGATGGCAAGAGAGATGGATCCCGACATATATGGGGTCGAAGCAATTTATGTTGTTGGGAGTACAAAAGAAGCCACGGCAGGACCTGAAAGTGATATAGATTTGATCATACATTTTGAAGGTGATGATGAGCAGAAGGCGAAACTTGAAAATTGGTTCGAGAAGTGGGATAAAAAGTTGATCCAGGAAAATGAGAAAAGGATAGGAAAGAGACTCGATGGGATATTGGATGTTCATTACATCGATGACGAGGATCTGGAGAAAGAGACTTCTTGGGCAACCCATATAACCTCTCGATATAAATCTGCAAAAGAAATAGACATAGAAAAAGATTCCTGATCTTAGAGATATTTGACCTAGATCTTAATATCGGATAGTGTCCCTAGTAGAATCTTCAAGTCGGTCTGTGTTGAATTTTACTACCACCAACTCTTCTTCTTCATGAGCACCGGTAAACGAGAACGTGTCACCAATCTTCTCTTCCCAAGTCCCGGTCAATTTTACTGTTTCATGCACATGACCATGTAAAGTAAGAAGAGGTTGTCTTTCCTCTATGAATCTCTTTATGGCTATACTTCCCACATGCACATCGACGGGAGCATGATCGACTTCTTTATCATCCAGATCTGCACGGTCCAATGCGGTGTCGTAAGGCGGTGAATGAAAAAGGAATATGGTTTTTTCTAGAGGTGAGTTCTCTGCTAATCTAGAAAGGTCTTCCTCTATAGTACCGTATTTTTCCTTATAATCTGAGATTTCTACAGTTCTTGTGCCATTTTCAGGAGAGACTGCCCCAACTCCTACATATCTTGAGACATCATATCTCTCCCAGTCTTTCAATCTAAAGGGAGTAGGAGGTACGAAACTGTAGCCCGTCACAAAAAGATTCCTGAACTTTCTCGTTTCCTCATTGACATATTCTAAAAGACCATCTCGGTCCAGCCTTTCTAATTCTTTTTCGAAGATCTTAGGATCATCGTTTCCCATGATCACGAAAATTTTAGTTTCTTCTTCCGTTACGTCTTTTATTTTTTTGAACTTCTCTCTTATAAAGTCGTTCAAAAAATCCACTACATCACTTTGTTTGAATTCCGGACGTGGTAAAAGATCTCCTCCTAAAAAAACTCCGTCCGGCTGCTCTTCCAAGATCATTTCAACAAATCTTTCATATTTCTTTTTATCACCGTGAAGATCGGATGTGAACAGACAATCCAGTTTAACACCTGTTCAAATAAGATACGGATATCAATTTTAATCTTTCGTGTACCAAATATAAGAATTCAACAAACCAACGCGGGTATATTGTACAACATGGGTTAATAAATAGAAAAAAATTGCCAAATACGGATACGAAATACTTATATCATCAGTCAAAAATCAATGTATGGTTAAAAAAACTATAAAGGTGAAAATGATATCATGGCTTTGGATAGAGTTTATGAGGAGGTAGTTGGGAGAAACCCTGGAGAAGAGGAATTTCATCAGGCTGTGAAGGAAGTGCTGGAATCGATAGAACCCGCCATGGAAAAACATCCTGAATTTGCAGACGCCAGGATCGTAGAACAGCTTGTAGAGCCTGAGAGGCAGATAATATTCAGGGTACCTTGGAAAGACGATGAAGGGGAAGTACATGTCAACAGAGGGTTCAGAGTCCAATTCAACAGCGCGATAGGCCCGTACAAAGGCGGCATAAGATTCCATCCGTCGGTTTACATCGGTATAATCAAGTTCCTGGGATTCGAGCAAATATTCAAAAACGCTCTGACAGGATTGGCGATGGGCGGCGGTAAAGGTGGATCAGATTTCGATCCTAAAGGAAAGTCGGACGACGAGATAATGCGTTTCTGTAAGAGTTTCATGAACGAGTTATACAGACATATAGGCCCCGATACGGACGTTCCGGCTGGAGACATAGGTGTAGGCGGCAGAGAGGTAGGATACATGTTCGGTCAATATAAGAAACTGGCAAACAGATTTGAAGGTGTTTTTACTGGAAAGTCGCCTGAATGGGGCGGATCCTTGGTCAGACCCGAAGCTACTGGATACGGTCTAGTATATTTCACCCAAGAGATGTTGAGATCGAAAAATGAAGATCTCAAAGGCAAAGAAGTCCTGATCTCTGGCTCAGGAAACGTTGCTCTCCATGCGTTAGAGAAGTGCAACGAACTGGGCGCTAAAGTCGTCACGCTTTCGGATTCGGACGGAACGATATATGATCCTGAAGGCATATCTGGAGATAAGAAGGATTACGTATTCGAGCTGAAGCAAGTGAAAAGAGGGCGTATAAGAGAATACGCCGAAGAGTATGATGTCGAATACGAAGATGGCTGTAACCCGTGGAGTTACGATGCTGATATAGCGCTCCCTTCTGCGACACAGAACGAGATCGAAGAAGAAGATGCCCAGAAATTGGTCGACAATGACGTTATAGCTGTTGGCGAAGGCGCGAACATGCCTTCTACTCCCGCCGCTACTGAAGTATTCCAACAGAACGAAATCTTGGTCGGTCCGGCTAAAGCCGCCAACGCAGGAGGAGTCTCTGTCAGCGGACTCGAGATGGCTCAAAATTCACAGAGAGAGAGTTGGAGCTTCGATAAAGTTGATGATAGACTGCAGGGTATAATGCAAAATATACATGAGACGTGCTATAATACATCTAAGAGATATGATGAGGAAGGCAACCTTCATCTAGGAGCGAACATAGCTGGATTCGTCAAAGTAGCTAAAGCTATGCTAGATCAAGGTATTATATGAGGATAAGGCATCAAGCCAAAAAGATTAACAAAGTATAAAACCAGGTTGTCAACATTTGAGGTTAAAGATGAAACACGAGATCGTCGACAAAAAAAGATTGAACGAGGAGATGACCGAGATCGAGGTCAAAGCTCCTCTTGTAGCTGAGAAGATAAAACCGGGTCAGTTCATAGTCATCAGGATGCATGAAAAAGGCGAAAGGATACCTTTGACTCTTTACAAGAAAGATGAAGAAGAAGGTACAGTGACCATGGTATACCAGAAAGTCGGTAAGAGTACTCATGAGTTGGATACCTACGAAGAAGGTGATGAGATCCTGGACGTTATAGGTCCTATGGGCACTCCTGCCGAAATCGATGATTACGGTACCGTAGTTTGTATTGGAGGGGGAGTCGGAACTCCAGAGATCTATCCTGTTGCGGAAGCTTTAGAGGAAAAAGGGAATGAAGTGATCGTCATATCAGGATTTAGGACTGAAGACTTGGTCGTATGCGACGCGGAGATGGAGGAAAGCAGCTGTGTGGACGAATTCTATCTTTGTACAGATGATGGAACATGTGGTAGAGAAGGATTTACAAGCGACATACTCGAAGATCTGATCGATCAGGGAAAAGAGATAGATCTAGTCCATGCGGTAGGGCCTCCGATAATGATGAAAGTGATCGCTGACATAACCGAAGAGCATGAGATCCCCACAAGAGTAAGTCTGAACGCGATAATGCTGGACGCGACCGGTATGTGCGGTTCCTGCAGAGTCGAAGTGGACGGCGAGATGAAGCTCGCCTGCGTAGATGGTCCTGAATTCGACGCTCACAAGGTGAATTTTGAGGAATTCATGAATCGACTTGAAATGTTTCAAGAACAGGAGGAAGAAGCACTGAAAAGATGGAAAGAAGAACACGATGATGAGAGGTGTTGCGGATGAGCAGGATTAGCATCCTTCCATCCTTGATCACAATGGAGGTGATCTGCGGATGACAGGTGAAGAAGAAAGGATAGAAGTTCCCGAACGCTCGCCTGAAGAAAGAGCAGAGGATTTTGATGAAGTGCCTTTAGGGTATTCACCGGAACAGGCGATGGAAGAAGCTAAAAGATGTTTAGATTGCGCAAACAGTCCGTGTATAGGTGGATGTCCTGTAGAGATCGACATACCTAGGTTCGTTAAGCAGATATCAGAAGGTGAATTCAAAGAAGCTTTGGAGACTATCAAGGAGACGAATTTCATACCAGCTGTTACCGGAAGAGTCTGTCCTCAGGAAGAGCAGTGTGAAGAGGTCTGCGTGATGGGTAAAAAAGGAGACCCAATTAATATAGGTAAATTGGAGAGATTTGTAGCTGATCATGCACGAGAAAACGATCTCGAACAACCGCCTGAGATTGAAGAAAAGAAAGAAGAGAAAGTCGCTATAGTCGGTTCCGGTCCGAGTGGTTTGACATGCGCCTCTATGCTGGCGCAAGAAGGATATCAAGTCACTATGTTCGAGGCTCTGCATGAACCCGGTGGTGTTTTAAAATATGGTATTCCAGAGTTCAGAATGCCTAACGAAGTAATAGATCATGAGCTAGAATATCTGGACGAGTTGGACGTCGAGATGAAGATGAATAGGATAGTAGGTCAAAATATCGATCTAGAAGAACTCGAAGAAGAATTCGACGCCATATACGTAGCGACAGGTGCTGGAGCTCCTCGCTTTTTGGGGCTAGAAGGTGAAGACCTGAAAGGAGTCTACTCTGCTAACGAATTCTTGACTCGTATAAACTTGATGAAAGCTTACAAATTCCCGGAATACGACACTCCGATAAACGATGTGGAAAAGGTCGGAGTGATAGGCGCAGGAAACGTAGCTATGGACGCTGCACGCTGTGCTCTGAGATTAGGAGCGGACAGCCATATCTTGTACAGGAGAACTACAGAATGGTCACCGGCAAGAGATGAAGAGATAGAACACGCCAAACAGGAGGGTGTAACTTTCGATACCCTTTGTAACCCGAAGAAACTGATCGGTGATGAAGATGGCTGGGTGAAAGAAGTAGAACTTTTCGACTGTAAACTAGAGGAACCCGAGGAAGACGGAAGACCTAAACCGGTTATAATGGAAGATTCAGTCCACAAGAAGGAATTCGACACCGTCGTGATAGCGATAGGCCAGACGCCTAACAAAGTGTTCTATGAGAATGCCCGGGGAGTCGATGTGAAAGACTGGGGCGGTATCATCATCGATGAAGATTCCCGCATGACCACTCGAGAAGGTGTCTTCGCAGGCGGTGACGCGGTATCAGGAGCTGCTACAGTGATCTGGGCGATGGGCGATGGTAGAGAAGCAGCTCAGAATATAATGGCCTATTTAGAGTGATCTGTGAAAGTCTCATCTAGTCTCGATCAAATAAAAACCATTTCTCTTCGATACATTTTAATGTCTCAACCCTTTTCACGATGGCAAGATGAGTGACATAAAAAGGTATCACGAAAAAGTATCCGATCTTTACTCAGAAGATGAATTTAAAAACAAGATCGAGCAGATGAAAGAGGAGTTCCATCATCTATTCGATGAAAATACATTAGCACATATGATCGTTGCTGAAGAAGGAAGGAACGAGAGTGCCATAGATGAGATCTCAAGTATAGAGGCGGGTGAAGAGGCTACTGTCGAAGGAGAGATAGTAGATTTAGGAACCTTGCGCACGTTTGAAAACGATAACGGTGCTGGGAGAGTTAGGAATGTTAGGATAGACGACGGAACCGGAACAGTAAAGGTAGTTTTTTGGGACGAAGATACAGAAAGGATCGAGAATGAATTCTCCATCGGCGATAAGATGAGAGTAGTGAATGGATACGTTCAAGATAAAGGATATGGGAAGCAGATCTCTGCTGGAAAATGGGGCGAGATCATATCGGTCGATCAAGGCAAAAAGGATTAATAGCTTTGCTTCAATTCTGTATCGATGGCTGAAAATGACGCTGTAGAAGGTTATATCGAGGAATTGATCGAATGTCCGTTCTGTGGAGGATTCGTACCGGATGAATTCGAATGTATTAAGTGCGGCGAAGAGATATTAGATACAGAATTGGATCTTAGAACCAAACCGGTTTGTTCGAAGTGCGGTGTATCGGTCGAAGAGAATTCCGATAAGTGCCCTTCCTGTGGTGCTGTATTTTAATGAGAATGCCTTCTAGTGGATAGACCACTCTTATGTAGGTTTTACAATGGCTGATGATGATCTTAACTACGAAGACGTTATCGATGTTTGGGAGAGAGAGAAAGAGGCAAAGTTACCGTGCACCTTACCGAACAATTTCTATGAGAGGCTTCGACGGTATATCCAGGATCTTGAGAGAGAGGTAGAAGATATAGACATCCCTCCTAAAGACAAACGGGGCAGGAGGATACAGAAGCAATATCAAAGGGTCAAGAAGATCTCTGATTTATTTTTCAAAGAAAGACAAAAAAAGATAGTCAGGACCGCCTATCATAGATCTTTAGGTAAAACTATAGAAGCTGAAAATTTAGTGGATCCGGAATTGGACCTTTTGGAGGAGATATCAACTTTGTTAGACGACTTTAGAAATCAAGTCTTTTTAGGAGAATATAAGAGAAAGACCACTGAGGTAGAAGAGAGCGGTGTATCAGATGTCGAGGAGGCGGATGAGGCTGAAGAGGAAGTAGAGCAAGAAGGAGTAATAGACACCTCTACTGAGGAAAAAGAGATCAAGAGCCAGAGTCGAAGTCCACAAACCGCTTCAAAAGAAAGTGACTCCTTCCCTGATGAGGATCGAAAAGCTGAGGATGAAGAACTCTCGCCCGATCTTTCTCCTGATGTTGAAGGTCAAGATGAGATCCTGGTCCATATAACTCAGGATGTTCCATCGTTCGTCGACATAGACGCTACCTATGATCTCGAAAAAGAGGATGTACTGACCCTAAGAGAGGATCTCGCTAAAGTCTTGATAGAAAGAGACAAAGCGCGTAAGATAAAACTATAAGAGGATCCTCATTCTAAGATAGAGTCGTATTCTCCTTGATCTATCAGTCTTTGAACTTCAGATGGTTCTTTATCGTCTACTGTTATACCCATGGAGACGCATGATCCGACGATCTCTTTAGTTTTTTGCTTTATATTCTTTCCCAAGAGATCATCTTCCTTCATTTCAGCTATCTGTTTCGCTTCTTTGATTTTGAGATTTCCCACTTTATTCGTGAGAGGTTCTCCACTTCCTTTTTCTATCCCTACCTTTTCTAAGATAAGACCAGACGTCGGTGGAGTTCCCACTTCTATCTCAAAATCGCCGCTTTCGGTGTCCACTGTCAGCTTGATAGGGACTTTCATCCCTTCGAACTTGTTCGTTTCTTCGTTTATAGCGTTCACTATCTCCATTATATCTACACCTAGTGGCCCCAATTTAGGGCCGAGCGGCGGTCCTGCACTAGCTTCGCCAGCGTCTACAAGAGCTTCTATAGTTTCAGTTACCATATTAATCACCTACAATATATCATCTTATTTTTCTTTTTCCAATACTCTTACGTGATCTCCTCTAACCGTAACAGGGATGGGGACAGTCGCCTCAAAGAGTTCGACCGTTATCTCATCGTTATCTTCATCTATTTGGGTCACTCGAGCTTTTTCACCTTTGAACGGCCCTGCCGAAAGTTCAACAATATCTCCTTCGGTTATCCCCTCAACTGCTAGTTTAGGAGCAAGGAAGTGTTCGATCTCTTCTATGTCCGTGTCACCCTCGATAATCCCCTTCGCCTTTCTAGTTCCGTCTGTAATTTCATCTATAATGGAAGGATTCATCGCTTCTATGAAAATATATCCTCTTACGGGTTTAGGTGCTAGCATCGCGAAAACGCCCATATCTTTATCTTTGGCCCAAGAGGCTATGTAGTCGGCTACGTTCCTCTCCTGGTTTATCTGAGTTTTCATAGCTACAACAGTAGGTCTAGCCGTTGTTATCAGAGTTATCGAATCAGAAATCAAGATGTCCTGGCTCGACGATGCGTCTATTATAACTTCTGATTTATCGCCGTATTTTGCCCCTTCTGGTGCATCCACTTTGACGGGTATTATGATCTCGTCACCCGCTTCGACGGTGACTTCTTCTTTTACGGTTTCAGAGGGTTCAGATAAACGGTGTTTATTATTTACGGTGATAGACCAAGGTATAGTTTCATCCTCGCTTTTGTAAAGAAGATGTATCTCAAGTTCTATCTCTTGTTTAGACTTAGTAGTGTTTATAAGCTTTACTTTATATCTGGCGGTTTCCCTGGTAGGGATGGATTTTTTGTTTGGATCACAGACCAACGAGATGCCTCTTTCTTCTTCTTTCTCTTCTTCGGTTACTTCCTTGACTTCTTCCTCTTCGGCTATCTCTTCCTCTGTAAAATCATCTAGTAAACCCATGGTTCAAACCTCACACGACTGCAAAATAAGCAGGTATATTGTCCCAAAGCCACATTATAGAAAATCCTAGGCCGCCTATCAATAGGATTCCGACAATAACGATCAGGAGTGTTTTCCTGTATTCCTCTTTATCTGGCTTCCTTGCCATCTTCAAGATACGGCCGAATTTACCTTTGCCTATCTTACCTGCTTTTTCTTCGATTTTGTCCTGGACTTTCCACGAACCTTCAACTATATCCATGTTTTTACCTCATGCTACCGTTTCTATATCTTCTTCAGTAGAGACTTCTTCTCCAAATATCTGTTTAGATTCAACACCCGTGATGACGACCATTATCTTTAAAGTCTTTTCCTGACTTGGATCGACCGATGCTCCCCAGATTATCCTTGCGTCCTTTCCTATCTTTCTTTCGACAGTTTTAGCTGCTTTTTCGGCTTCAGAAACAGTCATATCGCTTCCACCGACAACGTTGATAAGGGCGGCGTTTGCATTGCTTATGTCGACCTCTAGTAAAGGTGAGTCGATCGCCTCTTCTATCGCCTTTTCCGCTCTATTCTCAGAGTCGTCTTCTCCCATGCCGATCATAGCGACCCCGGCGCCTTCCATCACTGTCTTAAGATCATTGAAATCAAGATTTACAAGCCCGGGTTTTGTCACGAGTTCAGTTATACCTTTGATGGAACGTGAAAGTACTTCGTCGGCTACCTTGAAAGCCCGATTCAGAGAAAGACGTGGACAGAGATCGAGCAGTTTGTCATTGGGTATCGTTATAACGGTGTCCGAAACTTTCTTGAGTCGCTGTAGACCCCATTCAGCATTTTCCATCCTTGATGAACCTTCTGCTTCAAAGGGTGTGGTACAGATAGCGACGGTAAGAGCACCTTTATTTTTAGCTATCTCGGCGACAACTGGTGCACCACCGGTACCAGTTCCTCCGCCTAACCCACAAGTTACGAATACCATATCACTGCCTTCTAATATATTCTCGAGCTTTTCTCTAGCCTCCTCTGTGGCCTCTTGACCGACTTGAGGCAAAGCTCCAGCGCCTAAACCTCTCGTCTTGCGTTTGCCGAGAAGAACCTTTCTTTGAGAATGAACTGTCAATAGGTGCTGTGCATCTGTATTGGCAGCTACCAATTTCGCACCTTTGATCCCTTCTTCAGAGATCCTTTCAACGGTATTACATCCTGCACCGCCGACACCTACGATTTTAATATCTGTTTTCAGGTCTGACAAGACCTCTCTAAGATCCTCGTCAGCTGTAGATAGATCCTGCTCCCTTTCTTCTAGATTCTCTGCTCCTTCTGGTGCTTGATCTTCGGTTTGAGATAGAGCCTCATTAACAATTGAATCCATAAATGCACACTCCATTTAATTATAAATTACACTATCACAACCATATCAATGACCCCTTATATAAAATGTTTTGCCATGTTAGACGATCATAGGATTGTCGATCTAAAATCAGATCATCTAGGAGTGGCCTTTAGGAACTAATCGTTTTCTCCTATATCTTTTCTATTATTGTTATCTTTGTTAGCGAAACTTTTAGGAAGAAATATGACTATTAGATATATCCCTGAAAGTATTATCAAGCCGAATCCAAGTCTCAAAAAGATCATCAAGTCCGGATGAAATGGTCCGATAAAACTATTTAGGGCTATCAAGCCGCCGGCTAGAGACACTGTGAAACCTAGAATAAGCGTCTTGATGTAGTGTAGATTCGTACCCCCTTTGTATTCGACCAAGTATCTATTTTTATCGGTTCTTACGAGATCAGATTCTAGGCTTTTGATAAGGACCCTTCTTCTTGTGAATATCCATAGACCAAAAAAGAGAAAGAACATCACCAATAGGAATATGAGATTAGCATAACTGAAAGGCATATCCCATATCAGTAAGAAAAAAGTCGCTGCTAGGGAAAAACACCCTATATCGACTTGACTGATGCTTTTTGCATAGAGCCCAATTAAAGATATAGCTCCACCTATCAAGGGTAGCCACCAACCTATAGTACCCGTATTGAGAAGTGAGGCCCAAATGGAAGTCAATAATATAAGGGCGCCTATCAATATGCTTTCAAGATCCGGGTTTATCTTCTTTTCCAGTATCTTATCACCTCTTCTAGGCCGGCTTCTATCGGTTCTTTTGGATCCCAATCCAATACTATACTGTAATTTCTAAGTTTGTCCAGTATCATCTCTCTTTTTAAAAGGGATAATCTTTCGGCTAGTGGACTGCGATCATCTATGATATCTCTCTCTATCTCTACAGGGTTCGGTGATATGATCATCACATTGTACTCTTTCATGCAGATATCAACGATGGTATCGCTGATCTTTTCAGATAAAAGAGGGGAGATGAATATTATCATGCTCTTATTAGGGAAAAAACGTTTCAACAACCATTTCGTATCTTGTAATTCCCACACACCTCCGCTTTCAACGGCGCTCAACCTTTCCATTATCTTATAAAAATGGTCTCTACCCGAATCAGGGTATAGCCAGTCTAGATAATCGCCGAGGACGATCAGACCTACCCGGTTTCTGTCGGAAAGTATAGATGACGCCAGTGTACCGGCTGCTTGGATCGAAGCATCGATTGTGTTGAATTCTTCATTACCTATATTGCTTGGGGCATGGCCGTCTATTATTATGATCACATCTCCAGATCTCTCTCCCATGAATTCATTTGTCATAGGCTCTAGATATCTAGCGGTGGCCTTCCAATTGATCTTTTTGATATCGTCCTCTATATTATACTCTCTCAATGAAAAGAATTCAGTCCCTACTCCTATATTTTGTGATCTTATGTTTCCAATCCAGTTCCTTGTGTAAAAAGGTCTGACATTCACACTGTCCATGTCCTGGATATCTGGTAGAACGAAGATCGTTAGGAGTTTTTCACTAGTCCATTCTTCGATATAGAGATTAAGCGGGTCCCGGTACCTTAGTTTTATAGGTCCTATCTTTGTTTTCCCTCTTCGCTGACAGGATATCTTGTATCTCAAAGTTTTTTGTTCGCCCTTTTCAAATTTCAATATGTGATGATTTGATCCTGCCACCACTTTGGTATCTGATGGTAGCAAGTCCATGACCTCTAAGTACCTAAGACGGTCACCTTGATTTTTGATGGAGAGTTCAACCCATGTTTCATCTCCTTCATATATACTCATCTTTTCTGTTTTTCTTTCGACCTTTAACTTCACATCGCTAGAGATGGCTCCGCTGTTGCCGATAGACAATATGGACAAGTTAGCGATGGCTAAAACTAAAAAGATCCAATTTTCTAATATTGCTCCTCCGATGAAGGTTGAGATCGTGAGTAAAACTAACACAAAATTGGTCCTAGATCTCATCTTTTCTATGCCCTCCATCTAGAAATTTTATCCATGATCTCCTCTATCTTTCTCTTATATGATTCGCCTTTTTCCACGTTGATTTCTTTTCTTTTCTCCTCTATATCCATCGTGTTTTTTTCTGTATTCTTGATGACTTCACCGGTTTTTAGGTCTTTACTGTTAAGTAGAAAATCGACGATATCATCATCCTCTATAAATCGTCTGAGAGTCTCTGGATCGTCGGTGATCTTGTTCATCTCCTCGCTAGATAATGATTTTTGATCTTTCAACTTTTGAAAAAATATTTTTTTAAGTCGTTTTTCTATCAAAGCTTGGCTGAGTATCTTCCCTTTCATAGCACGATCCATCATGGCGGAGATCCTTTTCAAAGGTAGATTTGATATCTTTTTAGTATCATCATGTCTTCTCCATGTTCTTAAACTTTTGACCTCCCTGCTCACCGCATATAGAACACCAGTCGATAACCATATTATCAATGATGTGCTCAAGAACTGCCTTAGATATGGTTCAGACAAAAAGATCAACCCCATCAATAAGCTGGAAACACCCAAATATATAGTGTAAAAACGAAATTCTCTCTTCGGGCTTGAATCATCTGAGCTATCCAACCACTCGGGTCTCAGCACTAGCTTTTCTACTGTCACTTCACCTTCAGCGTCCGTCATTTCATACCCTCCTTCAGTCGTTTTAACTGTCTAAGAGCTCTTTTCCTTTTATCTTCGCCTAGCTTGTGAGGGCTGTAGCGCGCCTCTTCAAAAAGGTAAGTTATCTCTGATATGATATTCCGAGGTGCGGAAATATTCTCTATGCTTTCGTCTTTAAACTCTCTAGGTGTCAAAAATTTATCGTTTTTAGCCCCGCTCTCTTCCAAGATCTGGCTCATCTCCCTGTAGCAATTTATTATAGTTGATCTGACGTCCTCGCCGTCACTGAGGCCTACGATGGCCCTATCGAGTGTAGAGCTGAGCGAATCTTCGATATCTTCTTCTGTTTCGACCAGGACTTCTTCTCTATCTCTTGCATCTATCTCGGTATCGTTCGTGCGGTTTTTCCCTGTAGCTAATTTTAAAAACACGCCATAGGCAAAAAAGAAGCCTATTAGTGATAAAAGAATCAAAAATCCTAAGTCGGGCAGGTATGAGGGGAGTGTTATGTCGAAAGGTATTGAATAAATCCAACCGACTCTGAATGCCACGTAACCTGCCGGGTAGATGAAGAAGAGCATGGCCCCTAGAAATGAAAAGATCCAAAACAGCAGGAGTAAGATCCCGCTGACCATACTTATGCGATCTTTATCGTAAAGAACATAATATGCGTAGGCAAAGATGATGGATAACAGGATCAAAGGTATCGATAGCATTATCACCTCTGGATCCGGGTCTAACATAGGTTCCATAGCTCCATCCGTATTGATATCCATCAGATTGCCCGCAGCCCATGAAGAAAATAGAACCGCTAAAATCGACAATATGAGTAATCTTCTTGAACTCTGTTCGTTCATCGGTATTTTAAATTGATAAAACCGTCTATTATACGTTTCCCATCCTGATATACTTTGAAGTAGGTAGTACGGCCGAATATTTTATTTATCGTAAACCGAATCGATTAGATATCATGTTTGAAGAAGAGTACAAGTTGGATTATTTCGAGGAGAACGGATTCACTAGAAAAAAGTGCAAAGAGTGTGGATCTTATTTTTGGACCCTTGATGAAGGTATGGCAACCTGTCAGGACGCACCATGCACCGAATTTGAATTCATAGGAGATCCTCCTACCGAGAAGACTTTTACTGTCGATGAGATGAGAGGATTTTTCATCGACTTCTTCGAGGATAGAAGTCATACCTCTCTTGAAAGATACCCTGTCGTAGCAAGATGGCGAGACGACGTCTTGTTGGTCCACGCTAGTATCTATGATTTTCAGCCTCACGTAACGTCTGGACAAGTCCCTCCTCCCGCGAATCCTCTTGTGGTATCACAGCCCTGTATCCGTCTACCAGATGTAGATGAAGTGGGCAGGACAGGAAAACATCAAACCGCCTTTGAAATGCTCGGTCATCATTCTTTTAATAGTAAGAACGATATCGTTTACTGGAAGGAAGAGACCGTCAGGTATTGTCATGAACTGCTCAAAGAACTCGGTATAGATGAAGACCTGATAGCATATAAAGAGCATCCTTGGATAGGAGGAGGTAATGCAGGTCCCTCGCTGGAGGTCAATGTTCAAGGTTTAGAGGTCTCTACACTTGTTTTCATGAATTTAGAGAAGGATTTGGATGGGGAAGTAGATCTTGATGGGGAGAGATATGATCCTTTGGATCTGAACGTTGTCGATACCGGTTATGGTCTTGAGAGACTATCATGGATGACTGAAGGAGCACCTACCATCTATGATTCTGTATATCCCTCTATGATCGATCACATAGTAGACCAGATCGATTTTGAACATCCTGTTGAAGATGAAGGTTATAGGATGATGCTGCAGGAATATACGAATCTCGCTGGTACTTCCGATAAAGATTACAGAGACGGATCTCTCATTGATGATCTGATGCAAAGGTTGTCCAATCAGGGTATTGATATAGGAAGACAGAAAGCTGTTGATAAGTTGTCTAAACTCAGATCTATCTATACTTTAGCCGATCACAGTTACACGATAGCTCTTCTTCTCACTGACGGGGTCGTACCTTCGAATGTCGAGGAGGGCTATCTAGTCAGGATGATGATAAGGCGGGCCTTGAGGCAGATCAACAGCTTAGATGAAGTCCTCGACCTCAAGGAGTTAGTGGCCAAACAGATGGATATCCATTCTTCGATAATCGATGAGGGTGCTAAAAGTCTTGTTTTTGAGATACTCGATGAAGAAATTGGAAAATATGAGATGACAGTCGAAAAAGGGAAAAGGATGGTTAGGAGGGAACTCGAAAAGATGCAGTCTGGAGATTCTTTGTCGACTGAAAAGCTTATAGAATTCTATGATACTCACGGTATCCATCCGACTATAGTTGAGCATCTCTCTCATGATTTCGATATAAAAGTCGATATCCCTAAGAACTTCAACGCGATGCTAGCTGAGAGGCAAGAAACGCCTTCGCAGGATGATGAACAGCAAACAGAGACAGAGGACGACGAATGGAAAAGCACACCCGAAACAGAACCCCTTTATTATAATAATCCGAATGCCCAGACGTTCGATGCAGTCGTTCTAGAGTCAAAAGAAGATGAGGTCGTATTGGATAGAACTCTCTTTTACCCCGAAGGCGGGGGTCAGCCTGCAGACCATGGCGTACTTATCACGGATGAATCTAGTCATCCAGTCAAACATGTGAGAAAAGAAGATGGTGTTATAATCCATGAGATAGATGGTGAGTTATCCGAGGGGACTCCTGTCAAAGGCAAGCTAGATTGGGAAAGAAGGATGGCCTTGACAAGACATCATTCCGCAACCCATATCATCATGAGTGCCGCTAGAGAGGTTTTAGGGGATCATGTCTGGCAGAAGGGAGCCCAAAAAGGTGTCGACGAAGCTAGACTGGATCTCTCACATTTTAGAAGGATCAGTAGAGAAGAGATAAAGGAGATTGAACGGGTGGCGAACAAAAGGGTCCTTGAGGATATACCTGTAAGGAAAGAAGAACTGACCAGGGACGAAGCTGAAAAGAGATTCGGGTTCAAACTGTACCAAGGTGGTGTACCTGAGAGCGATGTAATCAGAGTCGTACACATATCCGATGTAGAAGATTATGACGCCCAGGCATGCGGTGGGACACATGTAAACAGCACTTCTGACGTAGGTCCGATAAAGGTGCTGGGCACCCAAAGGATACAAGACGGCGTCGAGCGTCTTACTTATTCCGCTGGTATGGCTACTGTGGAGCATGTTCAGCATCAGGAGGATCTGCTGAATGAGGCCGCTTCGAAGTTCAAAGTGAGCCCTGAAGAACTACCTGCTACCGCGGAAAGGTTCTTCAAAGAATGGAAACAGAGAGGCAAAAAGGTAGAAGAATTGAAGAGATACAAATCGATCGCTGTGGCGGAAGAACTTCTACCGGGTGATGAGGTGGATGGTTTGGAGATAGTATCAGATGTCGTAGATATGGACAGTAAACAGATGATGTCTACTGCAGAGAGGATATGTTCTGAAAAAGGGCGAGTGGCACTGCTCGCATCCAAAGGTGATAATGTCAATTTGGTCTTCTCACGCAGCGACGATATCGACCTGAACATGATCGAGATATTGAACGATGCAGCCGAAGAAGTGAATGGTGGCGGTGGGGGCTCACCACAAACCGCTCAGGGCGGGGGTAGTAGACCAGAAGGCAGGGATGCGGCACTAGAAAAGGCAAGGGAACTTGTGAGAGAAAAGATCGCAAATTGAATCTTTGTGCTGTTAGATGCCACTGATAAAGCATCCATCAGAGATCTTATTCAGAGCAGATCACTGAGGATCGAAGGTAAATAGTAAATACCTGTTTTCAATATATCTGATATTGTAGAGTATAGGCCTTAAGTGTCTAGTGAATATATAGAAGATATGAACCTCAAAGATATACATGACAGGATCTAAAGATGACTTGTTCCAACTGGGAAAGGACGTTTTGGTATCACTTATCATCTTGTTAATCATACTTGGTTCACTGTATGCATTCAGTGGTAGATGGCCTCCGATGGTAGTTGTTGAGTCGGGCAGTATGATGCACGGTGAGAACAGTCAGATCGGGGTTATAGATCCGGCAGATATCGTTCTTGTCCAGGAGACCGACCGAGATGAGATAACTACTTACGTTGAGGGTAGAGCGACCGGTTATAGGATGTACGGTCAATACGGGGACGTAATAATATTTGAACCCGATGGAGATAACAGTGAAACACCGATAATCCATAGGGCTGTTATTTATTTGGAATACGATGAAGAGGATTCTTCATTTGATATACCTTCTCTCGAAGACCTTGAATACGGAGAAGATTGGACAACATCTGACGCTCATGAAACCGCTAGGGGTCTTGACCCTAGTACGGATGTAACCATCTATGATTATGGATATGCGGATTTAGAAGTGACGATCGAACTCTCTGAATTGAATGACTCGGGATACATCACTATGGGGGATTCGCATAGGACGAACGCTCCAGAGTATGATCAAAAAGGTGCTAGAGGTGACGACCCCGTAAAGGAGGAATGGATCAAAGGGAGAGCTAGAGGAGAACTCCCCTGGTTCGGCATCATAAAATTGGCATTCATGGGTAGAACAGAGCACATCCCTAGAAACAGTTGGATAAATTTTGGGGTTACTATCGGGATAATACTTCTCCTACCACTTATAATTGATCTCGGAACCAAGATTTACAAAAAAACGTATAAGAAAAAGAAGGCTGATGATATCGATAAAGAGAATCCGAACCCCACTTCAAAACCAAATGAAGTCGAAAAAAAATGTCCGGAGAAGTATGAGATAGAGAACAGAGAAGGACTAGATGAAAGACCGGATGAGGACAAGGAAGAAAGTAGAGCAACTATGTCGAGTGATCTTGAAGACTCATGACGAAAACAAGGTATTTTTCGACCAGGTATAGGATACAACTATTTTTACCGATCTAATTAGAAAAAAATGATTAGGAAATAGTTTTTAAGTCACAATACCCGATCAGTAGATATCAGGGTATTTAGGGGCTTCAAGGTGAGTTAACTTCTTCGACCATCATGCTTCTACTGGTCCGATCGGGAATATAGTCTCTTCGTAGTACTCGTTCGTGACTTCAGCCAAAGCGGTGTACACGGCGCTGAAACCACAGATAATCCCTTCAATACCGGCTATAGTGTATATCATCTGGCCTAAATCCGAGTTCGGACCAACAGCATATGCGAATGCTAGCAAAAAGAACAGGATGGTCAGCGTAGAGAACACGACTTGCAAAGCTCTATTCAATTTGAGGGTTGAAATGAACATCCAACCTGTGAAGAGGCCCCACATGGCGAGATAAGCTGCCTGAGCAGCGGGGTCAGGTCCACTTATACCTCCAACGATCTTGGGGATCATCAACAGACCTACGAAGCTCAACCAGAACAGGCCGTAGGAACTGAAAGCAACACCGGCAAAGGTGTTCTTTTGTTTGATTTCCCACCAGCCTGCTATCAACTGAGCGAAACCACCGTAGAAAATCCCCATAGCAAGGATCATACTGCTCGGACTCCAGTTCATAGCGTTGTAAATGTTCAATAGTACAGTAGTCATACCGAAACCCATCAAACCAAGGGGAGCGGGATTTGCAAGCTTGTTTTCTTCAGACATCGATATCACTTATTCGAGGTATTGTCAGAGCCTATATATATTTTTTGAAGATCTTAATAAATAAATCTGGGCAAGAAATTTCTATATATCATATAAGAAAAATAACGGATTTAGGTATTTTCAGGACCTTTCGATCACTTATCTTTTGCTTTCTTTTTTGCTCTTTTTTTCCTCTTTTTTGCATCAAAACCGGTAGCTTCTTCAAGGAACTCGTTCCACAGCGAGATAGTTTTAGCGGCGACATCGCCATCCACATCTTGATTCATCTCTAAATCAACCCATAATCCTGTACGTCCTTCTGTCCATACTTCAAGATGGTCTATAGCGCCCTCATCTTCAACGATTAGTTTCTCGTCGTCTTCCTCTATCTCACCGAATTTTTCTTTCATCAGAGATTTCAACTTTTCCCCTTCGATATTTTCAAAATGGCCTCTCTTGACGTCGTATCTATTTTTACCCATGATATCACAATATGATATCTTATAACGTTATTTGATTTTTGTGTTTTTAGCAAGTCAATCCTGAACTCTTTTATATCCCTCCCATATTCATCTTAATCATGAATAGGATTCACGCTCAAGACGCAGTCGAATTGGAAGACGGCTCTAAATGCAAGTTAGGCGGATGGCTTCAAGAAATCAAAAAACTTGGAGGTATAGCCTTCCTGAAGATCAGAGATAAGACCGACGTATTTCAGGTTGTTCTATCTGAAGATGAGATGGGTGATGAAGGCTTTGAAGAAGCCATAGAGATACCTAGAGAGAGTGTTGTCATAGTAGAAGGTGAGAAAAAAAATACAGATCAGACCGACCTAGGCTACGAGATCGTCCCTACAACGATCAAAGTTGAATCAGAGGCTGAAAAACCTTTACCTTTGGGCATAATAGATGAGGTAGATTCTGAGATGGGGACACGTTTTGACAATCGCTTTTTAGACTTAAGGAAAGAAGAAAAAAGGCTGATATTTGAGATCAGGGATATCCTTTTAGAAGGTTTAAGAGATTTTTTTGACAGTGAAGACTTCATCGAAGTGAACACTCCTAAGATCGTAGCTGCCGGTGCAGAAGGGGGCGCGACACTCTTCGAGGTGGATTATTATGAACAAAAAGCTTATCTCGCACAGAGTCCTCAACTTTACAAACAGATGCTGATGGCCGCAGGTTTCGAAAGAGTTTTTGAGATTTCTCCTGCCTATCGTGCAGAAGATTTCGCTACCATAAGACATACCTCGGAATTTTTATCTCTTGATTTCGAGATGTCTTTCATAGAAAGTTCGTCTGACATAATGGATATGACCAGCTACATGATAAGACATGCATTATCTTATCTACAAGAGAATGGAAAGAAAGAACTCGATAGACTTGGAGTCGAATTAGAGATACCCGATCATCCCTTTAAAAAAGTCCCTTACAGAGAATGCATAAATATATTGGAGGAATTGGGAAGAGAATGGGAAGGCGAACCGGAGATAGGTACTGAAGAAGAAAAGATGCTTGGAGAATATATGAAAGATGAATACGATAAAGACTTCTTCTTCATAACAGAGTTCCCTACAAGGGTCAAAGAGGGGACATTCTACGCTATGAGGAAGGATTATAACCCGTCCCTGACCACTTATTTTGATCTCGAATACAAAGGCCAGGAACTCGTTTCGGGCGGTCAGAGGGAACACCGCTACGATGTGCTTGTAAAACAGATGCAAGAGATAGGCGTTGATCTTGAAAATTTTGAGAACTATTTGAAGACCTTCAAGTACGGTATGCCGACCCATGGCGGTATAGGTTTGGGAGTTGATAGACTGCTACAAAAGTTACTAGGTCTTGACAATATCCGTGAGGCGATATTGTTCCCCAGAGACCCTAAAAGACTTGAACCTTGATTGTTAGGTTCTGGATAGATTTAAATACAAAAGTCGGATTCTTGGATTATGGCCCAGGGTAATTACGAGCGAGAACTGAAAAGCATCCTTTCTGGAGATGAGGAGGTAATAGAAGGTCAGACAAAGACCTGCTCAGAGGAACAGACTGATGACTATCACAAAGTAAAAGACATCCCCTTTTTGGTGGTCAGAGGCGCCGGGAGCCTTGGAGTGGATCTTGTAGCCGTCCGTGGAGACGTGTCCTTTTTGATAGAGGTAAAGTCGTCCAAAAAAGACGTTCTTTACCTAAGCGATCAAAAAAGACTTACTGAACAGGCTGAGAGGATAAAAGAGATATGTACTGAGACTAAATTACTACCAATATACGCTTATAGATTGAAGGGCCATAGAGGTGATAAATGGAGGGTATTCACCATGGATATCGATGGTCTCTCAAAGAAGTATAGGGTCCTGAACAAGAAACTCCCAAATGTGAAAACCACTTCTCACGATAACTATAAAATTCCCTGGGACGAGGGTATGCCCCTGAGTGATTTCATCTCTTACTTGGATCGACTCTTGGGATAACAGTTCAAAGAACATAGACAAAGACTAAATATCTTGATAACTATATTAAATAGCCCTGTTAAAGGATAAGAGGAGAGGCAGATGCGGAAACTAATACTCTGTGCAGACCGAGACGATGACCTCGGAGAGAAAACCGGTTTAGAGACACCTATAATCGGAAGAGAAGAGAATCTTAAAGCAGCGGTTGAACTCGGTCTTAAGGATCCTGAAGATTCAGACACCAATTCTATATTGTCAGCGGTATCGATATACGATGATCTCAAAAAGAAAGGAGAAGATGTGGAGATCGCTACGGTCTGTGGTGCCTCCTCTATCGGCTACACTTCAGATACGGCTCTTGGCGAGGAACTCGATATCGTTTTAGAAAAAACCAAAGCCGATACCGCGATACTCGTTACTGATGGAGCTGAAGATGAGTATATCAGTCCTATAGTATCTTCGAAGATAGATATATCGCATATAAGGACTGTTTATGTCAAGCAGAGTGAGAGTGTAGAGAACCTTTATTATCTCTTGGTAAAAACTTTCCAGGAAGAGAAATCCAAAAAGAAATTTCTTTTGCCGATAGCTTTAGCTCTTCTCGTGTACGGTTTTTTCAGGATAATCGCACTGCTCAGCAACATATTTATCGAGGGTGTTGGGGCTTTGACGGGACTACCCGGTTTCGGCATCGGAGTCATATTTTTCGTCATCGGAGCTTATATAATAACTAGGATATATGAATTGGATAGAAAAACTCTGGAGACCTATGAAGATCTCAAGGAGGCCGTGACTAGCGGTTCTGTTTGGATACCTTTCACTGCAGTATCCGCTCTTATCGTCGTAGGCAGCTCGCTGCAGGGATGGAATGTGGTTGTAGATGAAAATTTAACTTCTCCTCTAGAGATCGTTCTGAGTTTTTCATCTACGGTGATCTGGTGGTGGATCGGTGCTGTATTTTTACACGAGCTTGGAAGATTAATAGACACTTATATCAAGAAAGGTCGAGTCAAGTGGTCTTTTTGGGCTATATTCCTGACTTTATTCGCCCTCACATTCATTTTCTGGGGGGCTTTGGATTACATACGAGGGATAGTCGGTATGGAAGAAGAAACGGTGTTCCCGATGGTGGCCATCAATATAACTTTGGGTCTTTTGATAGGGGTATTGGCAGGTCTGACGCAGAGAAGCTTTAGAGAGAGACAAAAAAAGGAACAGTCCTTAGAAACTGAGGCTGATGGATCAGAGATGTGAGAGATATGGAGTTCAGTGAATGGGAACCTTGGTATGAAAAGATATTGGGTGAATTTGGATATTCTCGTAAAAAAGACAGAAGATCCGCTAGGATATTGGGTGAGATCAGAGGCACTGATAGCCTATCCTCTCTGAGATCATTAGAAAACGAGATCGTCGAAGTCGCCGGGCCTTTTTTTTCAAGGAGTCGTGCTGATATAACCATAGCGGCCGGTGCAGCGGTCGAACAAGTGGACGCGGCCGGTGTCACACCCGATTTAATAGTGACTGATATCGACGGAGATAAGGAACTTCAATTGGATTTGAATTTGAAGGGTACTCCAGTGGTCATGCATGCGCATGGAGACAATATCAGTATGATCAAAAGTTGGGCCCAAAAGTTTGGTGGGCCGGTCATATCTACATGTCAGTGTGAACCTTTAGAACCAGACGTTTACAATTTTGGAGGATTCACCGATGGTGATAGAGCGTGTTTTATAGCCGATCATTTCATGTCTAAAAAAATACTATTGAACGGGTGGGATTTTGATAAACCTTTCAAGGGTCGAGATAGTGAAAAACGAAGGAAATTAATTTGGGCGAAAAGGCTACTTGAAGCAGCCGACATCTCGTGGGTGAGCATTTAAGATCAATATGAATATTTTGGTGTTGTGACTCCTTGAAAATAGTTGAAACATTGTGAGGGGAAGATTTATTTATATAAGTATGCATAAAGGGTAGGGAACCGGGAGAGTAAGCTAGGACACATAATCCGTTCCCCTACTCGATAGGATGCTAAGTGGTTCACGTGAGCAGGATAACTTTTGAGGACCTTAAAAGGGCTATAGAATCCGTCCTTGAGGATACCAATATGGAACCCACTCGGGCTGAAGATATGGCGGAGAGAGTTATGAATCTGTTTGGCTACGATAAAACCATAACCGATAATCTTCTATCTCCTGAAGAGAGAGATACCTTCTATCAGCTTGAAGATCTTGATATATTGATGACAGAAGAAGAAACTACGAATCTACCGAGCGGGAAAAAATGGAGGATACACTATTGGATCCTTAACGAGAGCAAAGTAAGGGAGATACTTGAAGAAGAGGTTGAAAAGGAGAACGAGGTCGAAGAAGAAAAAACAGTATACGACGAGTTATCAGATGAGGTATGGGAGAGAGGAAGTACCTGAAATCACCATTTTAACTTTTTTTTTGAAAGGATACTGATAAAATGGAAGAGATAGTAAAGAAAATAGACGATTTGTTATCCGATGTGAGTCTAGATATAGAGAGCCCGGACGAAAACATCCAGATGACTGATGAACTCGAGGATTTGATGGAAAAAGTGGAAAAGGCTGATAAACCTTACAAATTAGCTTTTGAAGATTCTGAGTTATATCTGAAACTGTCATTACTCTGCTTTCATAATGATCGCCTCGATCAGGCTGAAAAGTGGGTAAAAAAAAGCCTACGACTTGAAAATACTTTTGATGGATTTTTTTTGAAGGGGAGAATATTACAAGAAAAAAAGGATAACAAGGGAGCTATAGGGGAATATGACGAAGCATTGAAATATGAAGATAAGGCGAAAGTCCATGAATATAAATACAGGGCTTTGAAAGCTAGAGGTATGCACGACCGTGCTCTTTCCTCTCTTGAAAAGGCTCTCGATGTTAATGAAAACGCATCCCTTCTTGCAGAAAAAGCCGATATATTGATCGACTTAGGGGAAATGGAGAAGGCGAAAGAGCTCTATGATAGAGTGGAAGCGATAGATCCAGAGATCGATAACAAGGAGAAAAAGATAAAACAACTTTTAAAAGAGGCCCAGGATAAAATCGTTCCAGAGAAATATGATAAGATCTTAGAGCTTGATGATAGGAATATCAAGGCTTGGCTTGGAAAGGGTGAGACCCTGTGGAAGCTTAATCAGAGAGATGAAGCTAGAAGCACTATGAAAGAGGCTTTTGATAAGATCAAAAGTGACGAGATCTCTAACAAGTTAGAGGAATACCAAAAAGATATGGAGTTAGCCCCTGATTGTGAGGAGTGTGGTGGAACAGGCGAGTGCCCAAATTGTGAGGGGAGCGGAAACTGTATCAGGTGCAGTGGGAGCGGAAACTGCAAAGATTGTGAAGGAACGGCTGATTGTCATGACTGTTCTGGAACCGGCGAATGCTCTAACTGTGCCGGAGAGGGTAAAACAGGTTGGTTCAGGAAATGCAAGGTTTGCTCAGGTACCGGCAATTGTCAAACATGTGAGGGATATGGAGATTGCTCATCTTGTGATGGGACAGGCGATTGTCAAAGATGTGGCGGTAACAAGAACTGCCTAGTATGCCAGGGAAGCGGAATTTGCACTTCTTGTGATGGTGAAGGTCTAAAGGTAGATTGAAATGACACGGATAAAGAAGAAAGATTTAGAGATCAAACTCGAAGATATACCTCCTCATCCAGATCCTGATGCGAGTCTGGAGCAGTATTCGACTCCTTCCCCCATCGCCTCAGACATTTTATTTAAAGCTTTTATCGATCGTAGGATCAAGGGCAAAGATGTGGCTGATCTAGGTTGTGGTACGGGCATATTCGCTTTGGGTTCAGCTTATCTAGGAGCTAGATCGGTCGTCGGTGTTGACATCGATCCTGAATCTGTAAAGATTGCGAGACAGAAGGCGATGGAGTGGTCACTTTCAGAAATAACCGATTTTAAGATCGAGGATATCGATGACTTTAAAACGAGTGTGGATACCGTATTGATGAATCCTCCGTTCGGCTCTCAAAAGAAAGGTGCTGATCTACCGTTTCTAGAGAAAGCTTTTGAAATATCCGAAACCGTTTATACTCTCCACAATGCCGAAACGGTGCGATTTTTGGAAAAGTTTATTAAAGAGAGAGGACACAGTCTTTTTTGGGAAAAAAGATATAAGTTTGAAATGGATAATCTCTTCAAGTTCCACGAGAAGGAGAAAGAAAGTTTTGAGATAATTTCCTTTGGAATAAATGTTAAGAGGTAATAAGATGTCAGAAAATAAAGAAAAGCTCGTGTTTCCAGGAGACGAAGTCGGTATGGCAGAAGAGTGGCTCTCGGGTAAAGGTACTTATGAAGATGAAGGCAAGATATATGCATCATATCTGGGCATGGTAAAGTACGATGAGGACGATCTAGAGGCAAGAGTTGAACCGGTAAATCCGATAGTCGAAGTCGAAGAGGGGGATATAGTCTATGGAGTAGTCGAGGCCAGGAAGAATTCGATGGTGGTTCTAAGCATAGATATGGTGGAAGGCGCATCTCGGGGCGTGAAAGAAGATATCGAGGCCTCTCTACACATCTCTAAAGTATCAGATGATTATACTGAAGAATTAGAGGGCGAATATCTCGTTGGAGATATCGTCAGAGCCAAAGTAGTTCAATCTGAACCGACTATAAGACTTTCTACCATAGGGAAACAATTTGGTATCGTTAAAGGTTATTGTTCAGAATGTCGGAAAGATATGGAATATAAGAAAGGTAAGTTATATTGTCCTAGGTGTGATCTCTATGAAAGTAGAAAGATATCTAAGGCTTATGGTAAGATAAAGTTGAAGAGCAAAGTATAATCATGGGGGAATGTCAAAGTGGTGGATATAGATAAAGCTCTCATGGCCATCGAAGAAAAAGATAAGTGGGAAAAAAGGGAGAAAAAAATTTTACAAGAGCTCGAGCAGGTCAAGAAAAGGAAAAAGGAGTTGAAAAAAGAAAGTAAAAAGTTGAAAGAGAGGATACAGGAGTGCGAAGACGCGCTCCGCTCGATGAATCTGACCGACCAGAACACATCTGGAGCGTATATAGACCTGTCTGAAGAATTGAAAAGGATGTAGGTGACTTTGATGGCTGAGAGGCAAAAGATAAAAAACCTGAGAGATGAGATCAGGAAGGCCCAGGAGGAATTCTGGGAATTGAGGGGCAGGATCAAAGAATTAGAGGAGCGGGAAAAAGAACTAAAGGAGGAACTTGAAACAGTCAGAGAACACCTAACATATTATGAATCCTTGGTCTCCGATATGAAAAAAGAGATGAAAACAAAGAAAAGCACAGATATATTGGAGGAACTGTGACCGAATCGATAACCGTGAAAGTTTAAATACTAAAGGCCATTTAACTTATTAGCGGTTAGCGATAGAACGTAAATGTCGACTAAAGGAGCGTGTAAACATTAAGGCGATAGATGAAATCGAAAAGATTTTTGAAAAGTATAGTGCGGAAAGTGCTATTAATGCGATCTCTCTGATTTCTAAAAATGGAATACCGATCGCCTCGTTCCTAGACGAGGACGGGATCGATGAAAGTTTTAGTACTCTCTCTGCAACGATCCTAGGCGCAAACGAGGTGATTTTTTCCGAATTTGACAAAGGAAAACCCGAGATCATAACAGGAGAATCTGACGACTCGGTTCTTTTGATAAAAGAGGTAGATTCGAACACAGTACTTTCTGTTCTTGCAGATATCGATGAAAAAAAGGAGATGATCGGAAAGATGGAAGAGATAATATCTGAAATAGAGTTTTTTGAAGCTTCTGATGTTAGGAGGGCTGTAAAATGAAGATGATAAAAAGCATACCCACCGAAATAAGAGAGTTCTTGGAGAAAGAAGGCGGGTCCTCCATGTTTTTGGAGGGCGACACCGGGACTGGAAAAACGACACTCGGTCTTCAAATAATCGAAGATATAGCCGATCAAGATAAGAGTTTTTACCTTTCTACAAGGGTTTCTGACGATGCACTATATAAACAGTTCCCTTGGTTAGAAGAAAAAGAGATGAGGTCCCAGGTGATGGATGCAAGTAAGGTTTTCCTTCAGGCCGTTTACGAAGAAAAAGAAGAGAGCGATGAAAGTAAGGCTATATCTGAAGAGGAAAAGAAAAAGATAGAGGGAGCACAAGAGTTTTTGAGCACCATAAGAGAAGAGGGCCCACCTGAAGAAGTAGACAGAACCCGTCTAAATCAACTTGACAAGGATATACCTAGTTTAAAGAGGATCTATGACAGGATCGATAATATATTGCCAGAAAGACCTCTATTGGTTATAGACAGTATAGAAGGTATCACCCATAAATACGGCATCGACAAGGAAACCTTCGTTATGACTCTTCAGAAAGACTTGGTGGAGAATTCCAACACGAATCTGATAATGATATTGGAAAAGGAATCTCAGCCCAATCTTGAATATCTTGCCGATGGTGTTGTTCAGTTGAACAGATATCAACTTGAAGGAAGGGATGTCCGAGAGATCATGCTTAAAAAATTGAGAGCCATAGAGATCAGTCAGCCTTCTTATCTGATGTCTTTGAAAGGCGGGCGATTCAAATGTTTTGAGCCTTATGAACTGGACATCTCGGGAGGTAAAGGATGGGATCCTATAGAGGCACCCGACGAAAAATACAGCACCGGTACAGAAGATCTAGATGACCTTCTAGGAGGCGGTTTTGATGAGGGTAGTTACAACGTTTTCGAGGTCCAGAAGAATGTTAGCAATGAGGAGTTTTTCTCGGTGATCAGGCCGCTGTTTTTGAATTTCATATCTCAAAAAAGAGGTGTGATTTCAGTGCTCTCTGGGGGTACACACCCAGAAAATCTGAGAGATGATCTGATCCGCTTCGTTCCGGAAGAGATGTTCAATCAAAAGTTCAGGATCGTGGACCACCTATCATCACAGACCGATAAATCTTATAAGCTTGCTTTGGCTGGTAAGAACCAGAAGCAGTACAGGAAGATCTACGATAAGAGCATGAAGGAATTGAGAGGAGATGAAGGGCTAGGCATACTTGACTATCATGCTCTTGACACGCTAGAATATATGCGTGGAGGCGAGATGGCCCTCCAAGAGCTTCTGAGCGGAGTGGCTAATACGAAAAATTCAAAAGACCTTGGTATAGGCATACTCAAACCCGGTCTGAATCTCTCGCAGGATATTAAAAATATGGCTGACAATTACTTTGTCATCTTAAGTATACATAAGACACCCTGCATATATGGTGTCAAGCCAAAGACCGGTTTGTATGCTATAGTCACGGACCAGGAGAAGGGCTCTCCATACATACAGTTGAAACAGATAGTCTGACGTCAGAAACCGTGGTTACCTTTTAGGGGTACGAATCGAACCCCTCCCAGGTTTTCTTTTTTGATCTTTTTATCTCTTTTTTTGGTAGCCTTTATCAGAGTCTGGAAAAATTCGTTACCGATCGGTATCAAGATCTTTCCCTCAATAACCAGTTGTTCTATCAATGGGTCCGGAATATCTGGGGCGCCACATGCGACCGATATCCTGTCATAGGGAGCACCCTTTGGATAGCCAGATGAACCGTCACCCTTGATCATCCTTATATTTTGGTATCCTACTTTTTTCACTCTTTTTTTAGCTGACTCTGCCAATGGTTCAATAAATTCTACAGAATACACTTCACCTCTTTCTCCAACGATCTCCGCTATCACCGCTGCGTGATATCCCATACCACCACCTATTTCTAGGACCCGATGTCCTTCATCGAGATCTAAATTTTCTACCATCATCGCTACCATATGTGGAGCGGATATCGTCTGACCTTTACCTATCGGTTGAGGTGAATCTACATATGCCTGCCCACGTATGCGTTCAGGGACGAATTCATGTCTAGGAACTTTTCTCATGGCTTTTTCGACTTTGTCACTCTCCACATATCCCTTTTTTATCAGGTTATCCACTAGTGAATTTCTTTTTTTTGCATATCCGCCGTCTTTCATTTTCTCCTCCACCGATAAGATAGATAATTTATTCTTAGTCGAATGTTATAAATATTGTTACGTTCGATAAACGGATGATATGACTGATATACCTGAGTCACACCCAAGATATCTCTCTTTAAAGATGCGAGAGGACCTCGTCAAAGGCGTCGAAGAAGGTATAACTTCCAAAGCCGGTCTTATAGCACATGGTAGGGGAGAGATGTTCGATTATCTGATCGGCGAAGAGACCATTGAAACTGCTGAGAGGGCAGAAAGAAAAGCTGTAGAGAGGATGCTGAATGCGGAAAATCCGGTCATATCCGTCAATGGTAACGTTGTTGCTCTCGTACCAGGAGGGATTGTCGAACTCGCTGAGAGATTGGACTCTAAAATAGAGGTGAACCTCTTTCACCGGACCGACGAAAGGATGAGCAAGATACAGAAAGCCCTTGAGCAGAATGGTGCAGAAGAAGTTTATGGACTCGACCCGAAAGAGAAGATACCCGGACTAGATCATAAAAGAGCGCTATGTTCCTATGAGGGAATATACACATCCGATGTGATACTGGTACCTTTAGAAGACGGTGATCGTGCTGAGGCCCTCAAAGAAATGGGTAAAGAGGTGATCACGATAGATCTGAATCCTCTTTCGAGGACTTCTAAGTCTGCTGATATAACAATCGTGGACAATATAGTCAGAGCTGTACCGAATATGATGGAATTGGAGCCACTCGAGGAAGAGTTCGATAACGGTGAGAATTTGAGAGCCGCCCTTGAATTTATGTCTGAACGTTTGAGAACACTATCCGAAGAAATATAATATACACCTGTTTTACCATGTATGTTTGATATCATGGATGATTTAGTAGCTAAAGGAAAGAAAAGATTGAAGTGGGCTCGCGATCACATGCCGGTGATAGAGAGGGTGAAAGAAGAGATATTTGAAGAGGGATATCTAGAGGGTAAAAACATATCCATGGCTTTACACGTTGAGGCCAAAACCGGCATACTTGCACTTTCTCTTAGTGAAGCTGGAGCAAATGTAAAGATGTCTTCCTGCAATCCGCTTTCTACAGATGATTCGGTCGCAGAGGCGTTAAGAGAAGAATATGGTATGGATGTCTATGCCAAAAGGGGCCAGAGCGATGAAGAATATTACGAGAACTTGAATAAGACACTGACTCATGATCCCGACGTTATAATAGACGACGGAGGCGATCTTATCTCGCTCATACACACTGAACGAGAAGATCTGATCGAGGGGATCGCTGGAGGTGCTGAGGAGACCACTACAGGCGTGGTCAGATTGAGGGCAATGGAAAAAGATGGGGCGCTGCGTTTTCCTGTGATGTCAGTAAACGACGCGCTGATGAAGCATCTTTTCGATAATCGATACGGAACAGGACAGTCCACCATGGATGGCATAATGAACGCGACCAACTTACAGATCAGCGGAAAGAGTTTTCTTGTAGTCGGCTACGGGTGGTGCGGTAGAGGCATCGCTATGAGAGCTAAAGGGATGGGTGCCGATGTGATGGTTTCAGAGGTCGACCCGGTAAAGGCCGTAGAAGCCAGGATGGATGGATTTGAAGTCCTTCCTACAAAAGAAGGCGCAGAAAAAGCTGATTTCGTAGTTACGGTTACAGGATGCAAAGACGCCATGTATGAAGAGGCCATAAAACGAGCTAAAGACGGCTGTGTTCTATCTAACGCCGGCCACTTCGACAACGAGATATCCAAAGAGAGTTTAGAGGAACTATCCAACTCTAAAAGAAAGGTACGTGACGAGATCATGGAATACCAGATGGAAGACGGACGCACTTTATATCTTCTATCCGAAGGAAGATTGGTGAATCTTGCCGCAGGACAAGGTCATCCCGCCGAGATAATGGATATGAGTTTTGCTCTCCAGATGAAATCGGCAGAATACGTAGTCAAAAATGAAGGTCTAGAACCAAAAGTCCATCCGATACCTAGAGACATCGATGAAGAAGTAGCATCTATGAAACTGGAATCTGAAGGTATCGAGATAGACAGTTTGACTGAAGAACAGAAAAGATATATAGAAAATTGGAAAGAGGGGACCTGATCAATCGATCAGGGTTATGTCCTCAGATTTTACACTCTGGACTCCTTCTATATTTTCTAATTTTTCTTCCATCTCGTCGATGATACCGCCCTCATCAGGGATAACGATCTTCACAATTATAGCTTTTAGACCGAAGGCAACGTTTTCTTCGTTTGAGCTTTTGAACTTACCATCTTCTTCTACGATCTCTTTGATCTTTTCTTTGATCCTATCAAGGTCCGTGTCTGTACCTTCGGGCATTATCTTATAAGTCAGCATAACGTTCCCCATTTTAGGGCCCCCTGAAACCACATTCTGGACATTCATACTCTTCAGCTTGATCTCGGCATTTTTCACACCTTCCTATATTCACTTCGCCACACTCTGGGCAAGGGAAGACGGTGTTCTTCAGACCTACCAAAGTCAAACCGCAGGAAGTGCAGTTGTAATCTTCTTTCATGACTATCGGCCTTTGTAGAAAAGAAAGCATATTTAACGTTGTCGCCTCCTGAATCTTATATAGGCGCATAAACAAAATTCTTAAATACCGATGGTCATTACGTTAGCCCACATGATTACTTTCACACTTTCCGGAAAAAGAAACGAGAGTTATCGGAAAGAAGATTCTTCAAGGAGGCTCAATTGATATGAAGAGATTTAAAGCATTTTTGGCAACTTTTTTACTGTCACTTTTTGTTTATTTATCACTTACATTGGCGACGGGTATGCCGGAACATTCAATGGCCTCCAATGAGCCTTGGAATCAGATCATCTGGAGTTTTGAACAACTTGTGTTCGGGTTGTCGATAAGTCTGATAGTTGCTTCAGTTGTTGATCATATCCTATGTAAGACAGATAGTTTCAGGATGATGAACCCTGTCAGATGGGTCATCATGCTTATTTATTCTATACCGTTATTCATCGAGATGGCCAAAGCCAATGTTGAAGTCGCCTATCGGATTATAAAAGGGAATATCGAACCTGGGATCGTAAAGATAGAACCTGATCTAGAAACGGACCTAGGTCTCACTTTTTTAGCCAATTCGATAACACTTACCCCAGGAACATTGACTGTCGATGTCAGCGAAGAAGATAACGAGATGTATATACACTGGATAAAAGTAAGAGAGGATCCGACTGAAAATATAGCGGGAAAATTCGTGAAATGGATAAGGAGGTTTGCCGAATGATCGAAGTGAGTACTGCCCTTTATGCATCCGTGATCGCCATCGTGATATACATAATCATATGTTCGTTCAGGATATTTTTAGGGCCTACCGTCGCGGACCGGATAGTTGGTTTTGATACTTTGAATACGATGGTCATCGCAGCTATGATAGCTATGGGAGCAGCCATGTATGAAACACTCTTCATAGATATAGCGATAGTGTATGCCATTTTATCGTTCATATCAACGCTCTACATAGCAAAATATCTTGAAGGGGGTGGCTCTTGAAATGAGTTGGGCGATACTGCTAATTCTGTCTTTCTTGATAGTCTCGATCGTTTTCAATGGACTCGGAACCATCGGTCTTCACAGATTTCCAGATGTTTATACAAGATTACACGCAGCTACCAAATGCACGACGTTTGGAACTATCTTCATGACATTCACCGTTATAGCTCATAGCGTAAGGTTGTACTTAATAACAGAAGAAGCAAGGTTTCTAAATATGGCTATCCATACGTTCTTGGCATTGGTAGCACTCTTGATAACCAATCCGACCGGCGCCCACGCGATAGCGAGAGCTGCTCACATCGTGGGTATAAAACAAGAACAGGCCGAAAGCGTTTGGTTCTTGACCGAAAGAGACGAGTTAAGAGAGGCAGATCTTGAACAAACCGAGCCGGTTAGTACTGATGAAAGTTCTGAATCATCGGAGGTGAAATAAAATGTTAAATTTATTACAGATGATCCAATTTTTGACATTGATCGGTCTGATTTTGACGGCTTTGGCAGTCGTGATATTTGAGGACCTTATCTCTGCGGCCATAGCACTAGGGGCCAGTAGTTTGTTATTGTCACTTCAGTTCTTTATGCTCAGAGCACCAGATGTTGCTATAGCTGAAGCGGCCGTAGGAGCGGCACTAACAACGGCGATATTCATATTCGCTATTAGGTCAATCGAGAAAGAGGAGGGGTATAAATGAAAAAGGCGGTAGCTGTTATCGCTCTTCTGATTTTATTTGCGTTCCTAGCTATGGGTGCGATTGAGATGAGGCCCTTCGGAGAGCCAGAAGAGACCGAAATGGATGATTATTTTTTGTATGATGAAGAGGAGGGCAGCCAGGCCCATAACCAGGTGAACAATGTAGTCACTGCTGTTCTATTCGACTACCGAGGTCTAGATACTTTAGGAGAAGCTACGATCTTATTCGCTGCGGTTTCAGGTGTTTTAACAGTTTTGAGAGAACTTAAAAAGGAGGGTGGTAAGGAATGATTAACGTCATTTCATCACTGCTCTTAATGGAGGTGGCCCTAGATTGAATTGGAAGATGTCCTTGGTAGTTAGGACCGTTACGAATTTTCTAATCGTACCCATAATCGTTTTTGGGATCTATCTCGTGATCCATGGCCATTTGACTCCAGGAGGAGGTTTTCAAGGAGGTGCTGTGATAGCTTCTTCTACCGCCCTCTTGATAATCGCTTATGGTTCTCTAGGTAAACACAAGAAAGATCTTTCTTCGATGGAAGCTCTTGGTCTGACGATGTTCATATTGATCGCGCTTTTTGGAATCGGTTCTACCATGTTTTACAATTATCTAGCTGGGACCGGCGGTATCTTCGGAGGTGTTGTACCAGAAGGTGCTAATGCTGGTTTCATCAATACCGGCGGGACCGTACCATTGATGAATATTTTCGTAGGTCTAGAAGTGGCTGCGGCCTTAAGTCTGATACTCTGGATGATGTCAAAAGAAACAAAAGTATTGGAAACTGAAAAGAGTTCTCCATCAGCAGAAGGACAGGAGGTGAGAGATTGAATTGGGAAGCGATCTTGATGACGATGCCTTATATGACCGTTGTGATTCTTTTTATGATCGGCCTTTTCACCGTTCTCTTCAAGAAAAATTTGATAAAGATAATAATGGGGATAGCTATAATGCAGAACGCCGCCAATTTATTCCTTGTTTCTTTGGCCTACCGAAGAGGGGAACACGCTCCTGTATTCACAAGTGCAGAATCTACTGAGATGGTTATGCCGACAGCTCATGCATTGACATTGACAAGTATCGTTATCGGCTTGGCTACGACGGCTTTACTACTATCCTTCGTGATCATGATAAAGAAGCATTATGGAAGCATAAACACTGATGATGTGAGGCGGTGCAAAGAATGAACATAGATATAGTCCAACATTCTCCCGCTTTGATTCTAGCCGTTCCCTTACTTTTTGCTTTTCTCACCCCTCTAGTCGATAGGATATCTGAAAAAGGCCGCGACGCGTTGTTCTTTCTGGGTTTGATAATAATGGCCTTTTTCGTAGCTATCATGGCCTACGAAGTCTATACAGTCGGGGAGTGGTCTTATGTGTTCGGCGGAGGAACAGTGACACCCACTGGAGCGGATTCTTCATTCTTCAGGATCCTGTTCGTTGCAGACGGTGTCTCTGCAATGGCTAGTATCACCCTTACTATTTCAGCTATAGGGGCAGCGATCTATTCTTATACATTTATGAAAGACGAAACTGGACTGAATAAGTTCAATACTCTGTTCTTTCTCATGGTGGCTGGCGTCAATGGTATGGTGCTGACCGGCGATCTTTTCAATCTTTTCGTGTGGTTTGAAGTTGCTTCAGTTTCTTCTGCTGCTCTTATCGCTTTCAAAACTTATGAAGGGAAAGCGGTCGAAGCCGCTTTGAAATATATGATAATCAGTGTGATCGGTGGTTTGTTCTTCCTTTTATCTATCGGTTTTCTATATGGACAATACGGTGTTTTGAATTATCAGCTTCTAGCTGAGAACATAACCGGAACCAATTTGGACAAAATTGCCCTGACAATTCTGGTAGTCGTTTTAGCTCTGAAGGCGGGTGCGGTCCCTCTTCATTTTATCATACCAGATGCCTACTCCATGGCGCCTGGTTCTGTAACGGCCGTTTTAGTCGTAGCGAGTCAGGCGGGCCTTTGGGTTCTGTTCAGAGTAGTATTCACACTTTATGGTGTTGCTGTCAACACTTTAACTATAGGATGGATAGTGATCGTTTTAGGTATCCTTTCCATGTTCATCGGTGTTACTATGGCCCTCGTTCAGAAGACGGTAAAAAGGTTGATGGCCTACCATGCTATCTCCCAAACAGGGTATATGCTGCTTGGCGTAGGTGTTGGCTTAGCGGTATTAGGAAAACCCGAGATGGGTCTTTACGGTAGAACAGCGATGGAGGGAGGAGTATTCCATATAATCAATCACGCTATGTATAAAGGCCTTCTCTTCTTGACAGCTGGAGCGATCATATTTAAAACAGGGATCAGAAAGTTGGATGATCTAGGCGGACTAGGGCATTCTATGAAATGGACAATGGGTTTCTTCATCATAGGAGCATTAGCGATCGCGGGTATACCACCTTTCAACGGTTTCGCATCTAAATTGATGATCTATAAATCTGTTTACAGATTCAATCCGCTGCTTTCGATAATCGCTATGGTGGTGAGTATCCTCACGCTTGCTTCTTTCGTCAAGGTTTTTCACTCTATATTTATGGGTCCAAAGGATGAGGATATATACGATACTGGTGATGTGCCCAAACCCATGCTAGCAGGCATGACCATTTTGGCCGCCTTTGTCATTCTGTTCAGCCTGTTCCCTGGAGCTGTAGTCTCCAACATAGTTGAACCTGCTGTTGAAGCTCTAGGGGTGATATAATGAGTGCGTTGGCATATCAGTTGGTTCCTGTCAGTGGATGGAATCCTTTGGTATTGATATTGTTGGCACTGATCGTAGGTGTGTTGGTTTATATGATCTATCGGCTGGGCAATCATTCTTACAAAGAAACGAAATACAAACGAGAACCCTTCCTTTCCGGCAATTCACCGGCAGATGATCCTGATTCCCTCCATATAGGTGGGAGTAATCTTTATTGGGGTTTCACCCGTGCTTTAAAGAGGTACTTCGAACCTTTGGTAAGGGGACATACAGGACTTCTAAACGATTACCTGTATTGGTTTGTGATAACTGTAGTAGTGATCATGGTGGTGCTGTATTTTGTATGAGGTGTAATGATGGAACTTTCAAAAACGTTCGATAAATCTTTGTGGGTATTCCACGTTAACAGTGGGTCGTGTAACGCTTGTGATATCGAGATCGTAGCTTCTGTAACTCCAAGATATGACGTTGAGAGATTTGGTATCAAACTCGTCGGTACACCCAGACATGCGGATGTACTTCTGTTCACAGGACCTGTGATAAAGAAAACAAAGGAAAGAGTCTTAAGGGTATATGAACAGACTCCGGATCCAAAAGTAGTCATGATAATTGGGAACTGTGCGAGCACGACCGGCGTTTACTACGACAGCTACGCTGTAGAGGGGCCGATCGATACTTTGTTGCCTGATGATGCGAACTTGATATATGTCAATGGTTGTCCCGTCAGGCCCGAAAACATAATAAACGGAGTTAAAGAAGCTTGGCTGTATCTTGAGGAATTGAGAGGTGATCAAGGATGAATCAGGAAAGACTTCCGCTGGATCTAGAGGAACTTGAGACTTATTTTAATGAGGAGCTGGATGATAAGATCGAGGAGATCAGGACTGAAAAGATCGATAAAGGGCTCTCTCAAAAACCGATGAAGCTGTTGTGGATGACAGTTTCACGAGAGCATTTTCGAGAGGCGGTCGAAGTCATATCAGATATACAAACACCTCATCTATCTGTCGCATCCGGTTCAGACAAAGGTGATTTCGTAGAATTGATATACCATTTCATGGTGAATCACGGTTATCGGCAGGAAGAGACCGCTGTCAATTTGAAAGTCCACCTACCTAAAGACGATCTTACCATACCCACTATAACTGACATAATCCCTGGAGCGATCACCACCGAGAGAGAAAAACAGGAATTTTTAGGTATTGATGTCATCGATATCCCCGATGATAGAAGGATGTGGCTCGATGAGAATTATCCCGAAGACAGATATCCCTGGCGTTGGGACGAACAAGGCATGGAGGACATGTCTAGGCACGTACACGAAGATGAAGAAACCTTTGAAGAACCCGTTGCGGAAAGGGTCAAAGATGAGGAGGATGGTGAGTAAGCATGGCTAAAGATAAAGCTACATATGAGGTCCCCATCGGACCGATACATCCCGCGTTGAAAGAACCTTTTAAGGTCGATTTCAAGCTTGAGGGTGAAGAGATAGTGGATGCTGACCCCAAACCTGGCATGAATCATAGAGGCGTAGAGTTCATGGGCATGCACAGGCATCCTATGAAAGTCATACCTCTGGCGGAACGCACCTGCGGTATATGTTCGATCGTTCATCAGCACATGTATACGAGTGCTGTTGAACATGCTGCGGGTATAGTACCTACTGATAGGTCGAGATACATAAGGACGATCATGATGGAACTGGAAAGGATACATTCTCATGTCCTTTGGGCAGGGGTGGCGGCTCACGAGATAGGTTTCGATACTCATATGCATTTCACATGGAAGATAAGAGAAAAGGTGATGGATCTTTTAGAGGAGATCTCAGGGAACAGAGTGAATTATTCGATGTGGACATTCGGCGGAGTACGAAGAGATATAGAAGAGGACATGCATCCGAAAATAGAGGAAACATTGGATTATTATGGAGACCTTTACGATAAGCTAGAAGATATATTCTTAGGAGACCCAAGCATCCGTCACAGAACTAAAGATATCGGTATATTGACCAAAGAAAAGGCTCTTGAGCTGTGCGGTGTCGGTCCCACGGTTAGAGGTTCAGGAGTCAAAAAAGACGTTAGGATCGATCAACCTTATTGTGCTTATCCCGACCTAGAAATGGATTACGTATTACCGTCTCGTTACGGTCATGAGAACAAGGGTGATGTTTTCTCGAAGACTTTGGTAAGATTGAAAGAAATACTTCAGTCTATCGATCTGATCGAACAGTGTATAGAAAAGATGCCTGAAGGAGATATAACCAGCGAACCTAATAAAGCAGGGATTTTCAACAAACTCAAAAAAGCCTCTGGTGAAGGTATAGGAAGACTGGAGGCACCTAGAGGAGAAGCCATGCATTACGTGAGATTGACTGAAGATAACGAGGATGTTGAGAATTGGAAGATCAGAGCTTCGACTTACAACAACCTAGCTACTTACGCTCCCATGTTCATGGGAGAGCAGATAGCTGACATACCAATAATCGCGGCCTGTATAGATCCTTGCATAGGGTGTATGGATAGGGCGGAGATAGTCGATCTAGATACAGGTGAAAAGCAGGAATACTCTAAGGAAGAACTCCATGAACTCTCGGTCCAGAAGACTGAGGAGATGTTAGGAGGGTTCGATAGATGAATGTTGAATTTGCCTTTGGGAGTTGGATATTGAACATAATTTTTGTAATACTGCTGTCTTTTGTCGCAATATTCTTGGGTCTGCTCTACAAAGGTTTTGATAGGAAGATAACTGCGATGATGCAGTCCAGGATAGGCCCTCCGATCACTCAGCCGTTCAAAGATGTTAGAAAATTATTGACAAAAGAAACTATAGTACCTGAAAATGCTTTAGAATGGATATTTAATGGAGCTCCAGTATTAGCTTTGATCGCTCCCCTAGTAGCACTGATGTATATCCCGATCGGCCCCTTCGGTCCTCTGATGGAAGGATATGGTGATCTGATACTCGTGCTTTATCTTTTAGCGATACCTGCTTTGGCGATGGCCGTCGGAGGTTTTTCAAGCGGTTCACCCTACGCGACAGTAGGCGCTCAGCGTGAGATAGTATTGATGATGAGCTACGAGCTGCCTTTGGCGATATCTGCAATAACTGTGGCCTGGAAGATGAGTACTGTGATACCGATCACCGAAAGTCCTTTTTCTTTGGAAGTGATCTCTTCAAATCCCGTTTGGGGGTATGTGGGACTGATTGGAGGATTAGGTTTTATTCTTATCGTTTTGACGTTGTTCGCGCTGGTGCCTGCTGAACTTTCTAAGGAGCCCTTTGGACAGGCTGAAGCTAAGACCGAGATCGCCGATGGTGTCTTCGTAGAGTACACAGGGCGGAATCTGGCCCTCTTTTACATAGCTAATAATGTTCAGATGATCGTTTTGGGCAGTTTGATAATAGCTCTCTTCTTTCCATATCAGCTATCTTCATTATTGGAACCCTGGATAGCTCTAGGTGGTCCTATGGTTCCTATAGTTGAGATGGGTCTTTGGACTCTTATCGCTGATACCGCCTTTTACTTATTGAAGCTTTTAATCATAATCTACTTCGCCGTCTCACTAGTTAGAGTAGCTTTCGCTAGACTCCAGATAGATAGAGCGAGTTATTTGTATTGGGCTCCGATAAGTATAATAGGTCTCGTAGGTTTACTCTTTGTAGTTTTAGGAGCGAGCGTGTGAGGTGATTTAAATATGCCAACATCTACAATATATCTCCTGATAAAACAGCTGTTCAAGAAGAAAGCGACAAATCCTTTCCCTTTGAAGCGCGCCCCAGACGATATGACCTCAGCGGCGGAATCAGTGGAGAAAGGTGAATTAGAACTCAACCCTCCAGTCGAGATACCGAAAGATTTCAGAGGGAAGATCAGGTACGATAAAGAATGCTGTATAGGGTGTAAGATGTGTGTGAGAGTATGCCCGTCTGAAGCTTTAATATTTAAAGAGGAGGAAGAGAAGGTCAAACATTACGTGTCCAGGTGTACCTTCTGCGGTCAGTGTGTCAACATATGCCCTGTTAGCTGCTTTGAATTTTCAGAAGAATTCCTTATAGCTGGAAGAGACAAAAATGCCGAAGACATGATAATAAACCCGTAACTTAGCCACTATTCGGGCTTTTTGAGTTTTGGGATGTCTCTCCATTCATCATTTTCGAGTAGTTCTATCAATTCGTCCTTTGCTTCTTTTAATTCATTTGTCATCCCCTCTTTTAGGCTCATATCTTTGGGCTGAACACCTATCAAAAATACTTCATCTACTTTCTTTTCTAGAAAATCCATCACCGTTGAAAGCGGCAGAGCATGGGTGCTCATCGTGAAAACACTTAGATGTTCTCTCGGTACGATTCGGAACTCTCCGGGATCCAGCCCCATCCTTGCTGCATCCACTATCACGACCAATTCGTACTCATCTTCTTCTATCAGTGTTATATGATTTTCAGGCACTGAACCACAGTCGATCGTCTCCCAGTCGTCTCTCTTGAACTCTCTCACTACTATTTCGCCTACTGCGTCGTCTCCTCTGATATCGTTTCCCACTCCTAATAGTAGCTTTTTGGGCATATTGAATTCAGATGATCCCTACATATAAATCTTTATCCTATGCTTTCGCTCTCTTCAAATAATTTTATCCAGACATTGATAAAACAAGACCATTAAATAAATTTTATATGTAAATCTATCTAATGCCAGGTGGATTTCGAGTAAAATACTGACCTCAATAACCACTCCTTAGAACTTGAAAAAAATAGAGAATCTATCTGTTTGCCAATTGTTAAAAACGATCGATCAGAACATCGAAATTTATAGGATCAAAAAAGTGATATGAACTAAACTTGAGAGGCACTCTCTATATTCGCTAAAAGGAAAAATAGTATATATGGAAATTCTAATAGGTTAGTCTAACATGTTTGAAAATATACTGATTGCTACAGATGATTCTCAACTTGTTAAAAATGCCATAAAATATACAGCCAATGCCTTCCCTGATGCTAACTATCATGTATTAAATGTAATAAATACGAGTAATAAAAGCGTTCCAAAAACAGATATCCTAATGGAAGATCTAAAGAAATCCGCTAAGATGGCTATCGAAGATGCAGAAGATATATTGCATGATATGGATATAAAAAACATCGAAAAAAGTGTCAAAAAAGGCGTTCCTAGTGAGGAAATCGTAAGTTATTCTGAAAAATATGATATCGACCTTATTGTGATGGGTACTCAGTCTAAAACAGGCACCCAGACACATGAAATAGGAAGGACATGTTTGCATGTACTGGAGCATAGCCATGCGCCTGTGCTTCTTTTTGACAATATTGTGGAGATCAAGAAACCGAAAAGAATCTTACATCCCTCCAGTGGAAGCAAATATTCTATGAGGGCGGGTTATCTTGCTCTCAAATTGACCAAATATTTTGGCGGAGAAATTGAAGTGCTGATAACCCAAGGTGGCGGGGAAACAGAACGCACCTTTGAGGAAAAGGATCTAGAGAATCTTAACTATCTTGACGATCTTAGATTAGAAACTGAACACGCCTTCAAGAAATTGTATGAATTCGCCAAGAACAATGACATTCATTATCAATTGAAGTCATGTGCTGTAAAACCTGATGAGGACATCGTCGAAGAATCTAAAAAGTATGATCTTATCGTAGGAAGTCTTGGAAGACCGGGATTGAAGTACAAGTTGAGAAAGATCTATCCTCCTTTTGCCGTCGGTAAATTGGAGAGAGAGATAATAGTAGAAACCAAGGATCCGATACTTTTCCTGGAAGATTGAGAACGGTCGAATATAAGAAATCATCTCTTTATCCGGTTCAAAACAGGAAACAGGCCATTTCCCTTTTTAAAAGATATTATTCTAAAATAAACTGTATTCTAAAAAGACCAATATGAGCCCGATGAAAGCCATGATAGAGAGCGGTATCCAATATACGTAACTCGCTTTGTTGATCTGAAGTCTTGCAAAAGAGACACCTAAAATAGACACTCCGACGTAAATAATAATCATCAATTTGAAAAGGAAAAAGACGATATCTACCAGTATTGCCAATAAACTCATCTCCAAGTAGGGCAATTGTAGCCCATCAATCTCTATCAAAGGGTACAAAATCTCTGTGAGCTGATATGGGAATAATATCGAGATGATCAAACTCCCTATAACGACCATGTGAACTGAACTTGCGATGTAGTAAAATGCTAGATTTCTTCCGCTGTACTCTGATAAAGCACCACCGGCGATCTCCGTTTTAGCCTCTGCCTGTCCGAAAGGCTCCTTTGAGAGCTCACCTGGTATCACAGCTATTATCGCGATAGTTGCCAAAGCTATTCCTATTGATCCCAATAAACCGACCTGTTCCCATATAGGATATGAGCTTATCACCCTTAAAGAAAATGGATTTAAATTATCACCTACGGTTTTACTGATCCTCCAAACTACAGCGATTACAGATATCGCTAGAGGTAATTCATAACTCATCATCAAAACTACTTTTCTCTGTGCACCCAATACTGAGTAAGGTGATCCACTGGAAGAACCCCCGACTGCAAGCGCCAATGGAGGGAGAGCCATCAGATAGAGAACTAATATTATATCCCCGTATCCTTCTAGTAAAGGGTCAAAGGGTCCGATCGGGATATATAGAAGGGCGAGGAGAGGAGCTAAAAGAGCGAATACAGGGGCTAGATTGAAAAGAAGTTGGATAGAATCATCAGGGATGATAGTTTCTTTGCTGAGCAACTTTCTAACATCTCTGAACGGTTGAATGATAGGCGGACCGATCCGAGACTGCATCATCGCACTTATCTTTCTATCGAATCCTTTGTAAACTAAACCTAATACTATACCAAATATGATTATCAAGAGAGCGGATATGATTTTTAACCCTATCTCGCTTATCAATGCTTCAACATTCATGTATGCTTCTGCCTCCACAACTCCTGAATAGTAAGGATATCTTGACCTTCAAATATTCTATTTCTTTCATATTAGTGCTAACACCACCACGACAACTAACATAGTTAACATGAACCAGAATATATAATCATTTAATCGTCCAGTATGTCTACCTATCAAGGGTTTAAAATAAAACTTCAATGCTGTTATGAAACCCCAATAGAAATTATCACCGCGGATATTGATAGGTTCTTGATCTTCTTCACCTTCACCGATGGGTGGATTACCCGACAAAAAGGGCTCGCCTCTGTATTTCGTTTCTTTATATGAAGAATTACCCATGGTATAAAGTAGGTAGATGATCACACCAACAAAACAAGCCATGAGTATCATCAATAATGGACTCCAATATGTTACTGACTGGAACAAATTCATGGTATCACCCCTAAAGCTTCAATAGCTGGTTCGACAAATACGTTTATAGCTGTTCCCGGGAAAAGACTGAGCAATATAACGACTCCTGCAAGAAAAGCCATACCTATCAACATGGATAAAGGGGCTTCCTTGACTTCGCTATATTTCTCTCTTTCCGGACCCATAAATACTGAGTGAAATACCTTATAAAAAGAGGCCAGAGTCAATATGCTCACTATCATACCTACGACCGTCAGTGCTGGGTTGAACATATATACGGACCTATAAATGATAATCTTTGAAGTGAAGCCGTTTAAAGGAGGTACACCGGAGATAGCTAAAGCTCCGATTATGAAAAATAACATGGTCCATTTCATGTTCCTTCCTAGACCCCCCATCTTATTCAAGTCTCTTTCACCCGTTCTGAATATTATGGCACCGGCGGTCAAGAAAAGAAGCCCTTTGTATATAGCGTGATTCATTATATGAAATATACCACCTACCATAGCATCTCTACCGAAGGATCCCATATCGGTCGTTCCCATAACAGCTATCCCCACCCCGACTCCAAATAACATATATCCTGTCTGGGATATGGCATGATAGGCCATCAACCTTTTTATAGATCTCTGGACCAAAGCCATCGAAACACCGATGAAGGCTGAAAGGACTCCCAAGATGATAACTATCCAACCTACGACGTAGGTGTTAACATCCGTTCCGAAAACGTTGAAGACGATCCTGAATAGAGTCCATAATCCGGCCTGGCTGACCACCACCATGACAGCGGTAACTGAAGAAGGTGCTCTTGAATAAGCGTCCGGTTTGACAAAATGTAGTGGTACCGCACCAGATTTAAAGGCCATCACAACTATGAGTATAGCCATCACTATTCTATCAAAAAAAGCTCCTGTGATACTTTCGGCAAGTTCATAAAATTGCATTTCTCCATGAACATGATATGCTATGATGATGGATAATAAAAAGAAGGACCAAGCTATAAAGCTCAAAGTTAGATACTTGAGCGCAGCTTCGAAAGCTCGATCATCATATTTTCTAAAAGCTACAAGTGCTGCGGTCGAAGCTGTGACCACTTGGAACCATATGAACCTGCTAAAAAAATCCGCTGAAAAGATCATACCATGAGTCCCTGCAACTGTGATCAAAAATAGGATATAATACCTGTTAACACTACCTTCTTCCTTTTTCAAATTTGCATAGGAATATAATCCGGCAGCTACAGACGTTATAGAAAGGATGATAGCAGAGATAGCAGATATTCCATCAGCTGATAAATGAGTGACAAATACATGACCTCCAGAGATGAGTTCGAGAGTACCGAGTTCTATAGCAAGACTCCACTCTCCTACCGTGTAAATTTCATATGACATCAATATTCCGAAAAAGGTTGTAGTGAGTAGGATCATGAAGAATAACGCATGTTGAAGTTTTTTTGAAATGGACCCAAAAATAGGGATTACGAGGGCTGATATCAGAGGGATCAATATGATGAGTACAGGTGAGTGATAAAAGTAGTTTATCATAGTATTTTCCTCCCTCTAATTTCATAGAGACGTTTCGGGCATCTGTCTTTTTTTTTAAACATACTCATCCTCTCTAAGAATTAAAATATACGACTTATTATTTCTCACTATACACTCTTAGCCCATCTCTACTTTCCAAATAGGGATATATGTTCATTATCGATGATTTGAAGGTTTTATCTTATTTATAACATTTTTGGTAAAATTCTTCTTAAATATATGGCTTCTAAATTTGTAATATATTATCTTATCCGAAGAGAACAGGCATATATTACTATAAGAATAGAGATGCTTGTATCGAATGGACAGAGCATGATTTTCATCTTTTAAACACTAAGGTTCCGGTGATCAGGTTTGTAATATGACCAGTTTTAAAGGCAAAACTTTTTTAGATGTGATACTGTTTTCAACCGCAGATGGAGCATAAGGTAGAAAAAATAAAAAAGATAATGAGTCTATCTGAAGATACGGAATTTGACGAATATGCTGAGAACCAATTAAAGGATAGACTTTATAAATGGAAAAACAAAGAGATAGAATATCTATCAGATTTAGAGTATTTTATCAACGGAAAAAAGTATGATAGTTTGTTAGATGCTTTTTACCAGGTCGAAAATCTAGACAAGATAAAGATAAATTTTTTAAAACCAAATTTGGATGGTCCTTGGAATTTTTCAACACCTACGAAGGAATTGAAGGCAAAGGAAGACAAGGGGGTGTGTCAGACATTTGAATATGATCCTACATCCCTGGATAAATGGTCTAACGCTAACTCTCCTAAAGTAGAAAAGACGATGATCAGGGCTTTCATACTTGATTTTTACGTACCCATATCGATAAGCAAAAAATCAGAATATCATCGTGCTGAAGAGATCCCACGTCAATATGAGCCTCGGCTGAAACTTTTAAAGCAGATATGGCAGGATGTGAGAGAAGGGGTTTTCCCTTTCGTTATCAGATTATCGATATATACACAAAATGATAGGCACTCTCTGCTATTAGATACACTAAATGATAAGTTGAGACCCCATCCTTTGGGAGACGTAACCAGGATAAAAAGGGCGGAGAGAGAGGCTATAGATTATCTGAATTTTGATAAGGTCTACGCATGGTTGGATATCCCGCTCATTTCGAAAAAGATCTTCGAGCTGCTTTTTGAGGCTAAAGAGATGACCATCTTTGATCTTGCCGACTGTCTTAATATGGATAAAAATGTTGCAGAAAACAACTTAGCCAGCTTGAAGAACCGCGGGTATATAGATAAAAAGAAAGAAATATACTACGAACCCAATATGGAAAAGATAAAAAAGAAGGCGGATGAATTGGGTTGAATGGGACCTGAATATCAGGTATCTTCTTCTATCAGGTCTCCGATGGTTATGCCATCGCTTTTCTCGGTCGTTTTGGTTGGAGCACTTTTGATCTTTTCGGTTAATTTGATATCTAAAGTGGTCTCTAATTTTTTTCTGAGATCTTCACTCGGCCTCATATCTTCTCTTTCAAGCTTGGCGATAACGGATTTTTTCTCATTGATCCTTTTTGCAAGTTCTTCCTGAGTCAAGTCATTTTCCAGTCTTGCGCTCTCGATCCTTTCAGAATAATCCAAAGCCAACTCCTCAGTGCTTTCCTCATAACCGCCTGAAGATCTACGGGAGGATTTCTTTTCTTTTATCCTTTGAAGGACCTCTTGAGTGGATTGATTCTTTTTTTCTGAAGTGAGCACCTCTTTCCCATATTTTTTGCATTCTCCACATACTTCCATCTCTGAACCTTCTACCTTGACAGTTGTCGTCTTACCAACGTCTTTACCACAAAGTTCACAGGTCATATAGAACACCTAATCTGGACAGATTTTTTCTTCTAGATACTATAACTATGTAAAGAGATTTAAAACTTATCTATTTCTATATGTGTATTACATGGTATATCCTTACTATCAAAAAAAGTTAAAAATATCAGATTTTGTTCTAAATGAGAAAAACTCATTTAATAGGAATTTATAGAACGATTATCAATCTTCTTAGCACAAAATATTTTAGGATTTTTAGGAATTACAATACTTTAATAAATAATAAATACTTAAAAAAGAAATTGAAGAACTAAAGAGGAAAATGATGCCTAGTGCTATAGCCTACCCGACCAACTTTGTGGTAAAGACGTTGGTAAGACGACAACTGTCAAGGTAGAAGGTTCAGAGATGGAAGTATGTGGAGAATGCAAAAAAT
>JAFDTP010000167.1 GCA_019594195.1 Thermoplasmata archaeon | reverse complement strand
TCGAGATCTGATTTTGTTTCGTCGCTGCAGGTCGAGTTCGGAATTGACATATTAAAAATCTAGGGACAATATATATATTTAGTTATCATTTACCCTGTCAAGAGGTAGGATGCAAGCATATCGGAAGAAGGCAAAGTTAGGATGATGGTGATACCGATCGTAGCGATGCTCGCGGTGACGATGGTCGTCGCCGGGTATCAGTATGAAGATCAAGAACCGATCGAGTGGGAAGAGGGATTCGCAGAGTCGGCAGTGAGGGTTCCTTCTAGTTCTCATGATCCAGGAAGAAGACATGACGAGGATGTATCCAACCATGCTATAGCTGTGTCGACAATAAATGGAGAAGAAGCTCTGGAACTGAACGTGACTCCTAGATATTCTGATGTTACTAGTGCTCCTGGTCTGGACCGTCAGAAGGTAAGAGAATTTAATAGTGATGTACTGTTTAGCGTAGATGGTGATATTCCTGCTGAACTTGAGCCTGAAGAATTGATTATAGAAACGGAAGTGAAAGAGGCACCCGAACTTGACGATATAGTTTTAGATCACCACTTGAGCCAATGGGAAGCACAGGATCTGGATCTGTGGCCACGAGAAGAGTTGAATACTGGAACTGGAGGAGAAGAACCTCTGGTTCTAGGAAGCGATATTGAGGACAATAGTTTTTCTGGTCAAGGTAGATTTGACTATAGTTATTGGGATAGAGATGTGCCTTTTGATGAACCGATAACGATAGAAGTAACAGCCATCCTGCGTGGGCTGGCAGAGGAAGTGACCGCTAGGGCAGAAATCATGTTTGAAAAAGAGGAGGCGTGATAGAGATGGATATAAAGCGGATGCTTAACATGGTAGTGGCTTCTATCTTGATTATGTCTCTTTTCACAATCACCAAATACCGTCAGCGCTGAAGATAACTACTTACCAGCAATCCATATTTTGATCCTTCTAGCTATTACTACCTACCTCTCTCGCCCTTTAATTATAAAATAACAGAAAAATCAATGGATTTAGGTTTCTTTATGCTCGAGTTCCCTTAAGTCAGGTTCCTCCTTTTTTGTATCTCTTATTAGAAGAGCAAGAATGGAACCGACGAATGCTCCTATAATCAGTGTAACCAACCAATATTTTCTGAGTGGGGATAAGATATAATAGCAAAGGAACCCACCTATGGCATTCAGACTTCTAGATATTCCAAGACTTAGGCTTCCTTCTTTCTCTACAGCCAGACAGCCTATGGCGTCTAAACTATATATTCTATCTTCCGATACCTGAATGGAGTTTATTCCGTTGATATCTCCGCCCCGCTCTTCATGATAACTATGAGTCCAGATTTTTTCTCCGCTTTCTACTTCAGTAGCAATAACCTTTGATGAGGATGGAGTAAATTCACCATCACCTCCGCTGTAAACGATTTCGTCACTTACATGGATCGCTGAAATATCAGAAGAGTGATGCGAGTGGGTCCAAAACTTTTCTTCATTTTCAAGATCGTGCGCTACTAGTTTTTCTCCTGAGCTGTAATAGAGAATATCACCTTCGATATGAATGTTATAAACATTTCTATCGTTAAGGCTCCAAACTTCTTCTCCATTTTGAATATCCGCGGCTATTATTTCGCCGTCATTAGAGGAGCTGTAGACAGTGCCGTTGTAGGTGTAAACTGAATTTACACTATCCTCATGATGATCGTGTCGCCACAATTTTTCTCCTGTATCTGCTTCAGCCGCTACTACACTTTCGTCAGATGAGCCCGTAAACACAATACCCCCAGAGACATGAATCGAGTTTACAGAATTAATGTTTTCTCCTTCTTTGTGAAATTGGTGATACCAGACTTTTTCACCCGTTTCAGCATCAACCGCTACTATATCTCCTCTGCTGTATCCACTGTACGCTAATCCATCAGCTTCATAGACGGAGGTTACTCTAGTTGTTCTATAATCATCATATGAATGATTCGAATGATTCCAGAGTAATTTTTCTTTTTCTAAATCGAAAGCTATGATGCTGTAGCCCGCTGGTGGATTATAAAAACTTCCCTCAAAGCCAGGTACATATAGAATTCCTTCTTCAGAGATGAAATGATCCGATGAACGTTATAATGAAAAACCTTCTAAATTTTTACCTTCCCACACAACCTCACTCGGGTCCTGACGAGTTCTACCATCCACGATCAATGCCGCTGAAATAGAAGCGAGGACCAACACTGCAATCATAATGGGCACGCTGGATTTCTCAAATAGTTTCATTTTGATCCCTCATCTCTATTATTAATCCCTAATATTTATATTTTTTGAAATCTAAAATTTCGTGTAGTATCCTGAAATTGTTAATATTTTCTTTCTTGCTTTTTCTTTCCTTGGTCATGATATCACTTCCAAAACCAACTTTCAGCATACTGAAAGATCCTTTCAGGAGGTAATTTTCTCATGAAAGCACTTGCAGGAGTGTCATAATGTCCTCGGAAAACTAAACTTCCATGAGGTTTCAGCTCATTATACCATTCTACAACTTCATCCATG
>JAFDTP010000028.1 GCA_019594195.1 Thermoplasmata archaeon | reverse complement strand
TTAGTTCAAAACACTGAGGAATCAAAAGATTCCTCATGGCATAGGAATCTCAGATTCCTATTTAGTAGGAATTTGTGCTAAATTCCTACGGTCTTAGGAAAGTGACCTTTCCTAAAAGAAGTTACGAGTTCCCTATAATTTCAGAGAGGAGTCGTTACCTTTCATAATGAAACAGTTGACTCACCTGGCAGGTTCGGAAAATAATTTTAAACTTAAAGCACTCAATCCTGCAAGAATCAACTAGTATGATAATTATAGAGGAGAACATAACCCCGTAGGAATACACCCACTCTCACTCAAAGCTAGTTTTCGTGATCATACTAAATTCGTTATGTCCTCCTCACTTGGATAAGTAGTTAGTAGATATCTAGAAAATAATGTATTTGGTATAATTAAAATTATATTTTTCACTGAAATCTACAATTAAAATTATATTGAAGTAATCCTTTACCGAAAGCAGTGTTTAAAGATGGCGGGTACATGGAATAAAATATTGAAGGTTGACCTATCAGAAGGTAAAATAGAAGAAGAAGAGCTCGAGGATGAAGTGATCAAAAAATATCTGGGAGGAAACGGGCTTGGCATCAAACTGCTTTATGAAGAAACGGAAGGGAAGGTCGAGGCTTTCTCTGAGGAGAACCCTCTCGTATTCGTTCCAGGGGCTCTCAACGGCAGTAAGATCCCGATGACAGAAAAATGTGGCTTCTACTCGAAGTCTCCTCTTACTGGGATAATGGCTGAAGGTATCTTCGGCGGTTCTTTAGGGGAGGAGGTAAAAAAAGCGGGTTTCGACGCTATCGTAATTAAAGGCAGGGCTGATGATCTGAGCTATCTATCTATCGGAGAGGAAGGTATCTTTGTCAACGAGGCTACTGAGCTGGGTGGATTAGGCATAAAGGAGTCAGAAGAGATATTGAAGGAAAGACACGGAGGCAGCGCTGCGGTGATAGGACCGGCTGGAGAAAACCTGGTAAAATTCGCTATCATATCCGGGGATGACAGAGAAGTAGGTAGGACCGGTCTAGGTGCGGTCATGGGCTGGAAGAACCTTAAAGGTATGGTCGTGAACGGTCGTAAAGAAGTGGAGTCGGTAAAACCCGAAAAACTGAGTGAAGTCAGAAGCAGTGCTTTCAGCGAGTTCACTGATGAAGACGGGGTCGGAAAGGAGAGTTACGACGCCTATAGTTCCCATGGAACGATAAAGTTCAGCGGCATGGCTTCCGAGCTCGGTATATTTCCGACAAGGTACTGGGAGAGCGGTTCTTTTGAAGATGCTGATAAACTCAGCAGCTATCATTGGGAAGAAGATATCAGTGGCAACAACGGCTGCCATAGATGTCCCTGCAGGTGCGGCCAGGTCTATAAAGACATAGTTGATGTAGAATACGAAACCTCTTTCGCTTTGGGATCGAATCTCGAGATAGGAGATATCGAAGAAGTCGCTAGGGCCAATCATCTGTGTGATGACCTTGGGATGGACACTATAAGCGCTGGAAACGCACTTGGATTTTTGATGAGATTGAGCGAAGAGGGCGAAATAGAAGAAGAGATAGAGTTCGGCGACGCTGAAAAAGTCCAGGAACTCATCAGAAAGACAGCTCACAGGGAAGGTCTTGGAGATATCGCAGCTGAAGGTGTGAAAGGCATCGGCGAAAGATTCGATAGAGGTGAACTCGCGGTGCACGTCAACGGCATGAGTCCACCGGCTTACGATCCAAGAGCATTGAAAGGTATGGGGTTGGGATTCTACACTTCTACCAGAGGTGCCTGTCACCTGAGGTCCGACTGCGACGGGATAGAGCTCGGCGGAGGTAAGACGACGGACGATACAGGTGATTGGTCGATGATGGAAAAAGATAGAAGATCAACCGATGGGAAGGAATACGTAGCCTGGAGAGAAAACTATGTCACACTTCACGATACTTTGGGTTCCTGCAAGCTGACCGGGAGAGATGTCTACTCCCCCGAGATGATGAGCGAATTCATAGATGCCCACCTGGGCCTCGAACTAACGGCTGAAGAGGTCTACAGGACTGGCGAGAGGATATACAACTTGGAGAGGCTCTATGGGCTGGAACAGCACCCCGGTCTCGAAAAGAAGATACATGTTCCAGAGCAGTTTTCTACTCCTACTCCGGTCGAAGACCTGGATGGAGCTAAACTCACTAAAGAACAGGTTGAAGATATGCTAAGCGACTATTACAAGGAGAGAGGCTGGGATCAGAACGGGCATCCTACAGAAGAGAAACTGGAAGAGCTCGGTATCATCGTATGATGAGTTCAAATTTCGATAGTTTTTCAACCGCCTTTGAGAGTGGTCTCCACCACAATATTAAATAGTGATTGTTCGATTTACGTGCCGAGTGAGACGATGAAAGGAATTGAGAAGTTGGTAGATAAGGCAAAAAGACTCAAAGAAAGGGGATTGAAAGAAAAAGAGATAGCTGATGAGCTCAACGTTTCACCCGATACTGTTACTTGGCTCTTGACTCGTGATATCGAAGAGAAACAGCCTCCGATGGACGTGAAGATAGGCTGGAGATCTATTGGAGTTTTTGGTCGGAGGATAGGTCTTTGGGCAAGTTTATTTTCAGATATAATAATAGAAGAACTCGAGATGATGGATGAAGAGTTGGATACTGTCACAGGTCTCGCTGTAAACGGAGTTCCAGTAGCCGTTATGGTCTCTGATCAATTGGATAGGGAGCTCGCCGTCTACAGACCTCCACAAGAGAACAGAGGAGAAGGCGGCGGAACTCTAGCATCCAACTATGCTGGTGTAGATGGAAAGAATATAGTAATAGTCGATGATGTGATCAATACTGGAGAGACGATGAAAGGTGCTGTCAAGGATCTTGAAGATGAAGGTGCTAATGTCAAGTTATGCACTGTCATGGTCAATAAAAACGGCAGAGACGATGTTCTAGGTGTTCCACTCAGAGCTCTGATCAGAGCGAGATTGATAGGTTGAAGAGGTTGAAGGTTGTAAGATGCATTGGGCTGACGCTGAAACGGAAAATATAAACTCGGAAAAACCACTGATCGCCACCGGTGAGGCCCCGTCCGGACCTATACACTTGGGCCATATCAGAGAGATATTGACCGGAGAAGCAGTATCAAGGGCTTCAGAAGGAGAACTATTGTTGATTGTGGATTCTATCGATCCCTTGAGGCGCTCTTATCCTTTTTTAGACGACTCATTCGAAGATCACATAGGTAAACCGCTCAGTGAGATACCCTGTCCGTGCGGCGATCACGAAAATTATGCTGAACATTTCATGGATCCTTTTTTAGACTCCCTTGATGAACTGGGTGTAGATCTTGAAGTCCTGTACGCTCACGAGATGTACGCACAGGGCGATTATGAAGAAGCTACCAGGACCATCATAGAGAATAAGGACAGCGTAGCCGAGATAATGGTGGAAGAGACAGGGAGGGAGTTGGAGGAAGGATGGTTTCCTTATAATCCTATATGTTCCGAGTGCGGAAATATAGGTGACAGTGAAGTCAAAGGTTTTGAGGACCCTCACGTGATTTACGAGTGCGGATGCGGTCATGAAGGGAGGGCGGACATAAGAAAGGATGACGGTAAACTACCCTGGAGGTGCGATTGGCCCGCTCGATGGTGGATACTCGGTATCGACTGTGAACCTTTCGGTAAAGATCATTCCGCGTCAGGTGGTTCTTGGGATACTGGAAAAAGGATAATAGAGGAAGTTCTAGATGCCGAGCCCCCTCACCCAGTTGTTTATGAATGGATACAGTTGAAGGGAGAAGGTCCTATGTCGTCCTCTTCGGGTGTTGCTATCAAGACCGAAGACATGCTGAATATGGTCTCTCCCGAAGTGCTCCGATTCTTGATAATGGACAGCAAACCCAGGACTCACATAGATTTCGATCCTGGTCTCGGCCTTCTGGATCTTGTCGACAGGTATGACGATTGTGAGAGGATATATTTTGAAGAGGAGGACGTCGAAAAAAATAGAACTTACGAATTATCTCAGACCGGTGAGGTGCCTTCAGAGAGCCCTCAGCGCATCCCTTACCGACATCTAGTCAATCTTGTTCAGATATATGATGACATGGATAAGATTTGGGAAGTAGCGAAGAATACAGGTCAGATAGAATACGAGAGAGAAGAGGACTACGAAAAATTCATCGATAGGGCGAAAAATGTAGAGTATTGGCTGGCAAATTTTGCACCGGACATGGTGAAATTTTCATTAAAAGAAGATATGCCCGATATAGAATTGGATGAAGATGAAAAAAGATTCCTTTCGTCATATCTGGATTCAATAGAGGAAACCGAATGGGATTCGGAGGAACTACACAGACTTGTGCATGAAACGGCAGAGGGAGTGGACGTGGCGAAGGGCAAAGCCTTCCGCTCGTTCTACAAGATACTGCTGGGACAGGATAAAGGTCCGCGGTTGGGAAGATTTTTGAGTCAACTAGAACAGGGATTCGTTAAGGAGAGGATCAGGGAAGCGACTTGATCATCCTTCACGTTCAGGATTGAAGATTTATTATCGCTTCAGCTGGTTCTCCGTCAGCTTCTTCGAGCGCCTTCTTTGCCTCTTCTTCAGAGACACCCGCTCTTTCAGAAACCATCTCTATATCTTCATCAGGTATGAGTACTTTCCCCTCTGGAGCTTCTTCCCTCGGCTCTCCGACGATCTGGTACATATGCTGACCTTTCATGTCCATCTCGACCACTTGAGGGCTGTCGAAAACTAGATTTTTATCGTCGGTCTCTATTATGACCTTATTAGCGTCGAGTTCGTTGCTCTCGAGTCCCATCTTCTTCATCATGCGTTTCATCTGTCTGGAATTTCCACCGCCTGGCATCATTTTATCTTACCTGACTTGGTACTGCACGAAAGTTATAAAACGGTTTCGGAGCTTCGCATGCTCAGTTCGAGCACTCAAAAAAAATAAATTAGTAGAAAACATTCCATCTATGATGACTTATGTTAGTTAAAGGACCGGCCTCACCTTTACTGTGCAAAAGATTGGAAAATAAGATCGACGTGGAAACTACCGAAGTAAAGACGAAAGTATTTCCAGACGGTGAGATATACGTCAAGCTTGAAGGCGATGTTCAAGATCGAGACTGTACGTTAGTTCAGACGACTTATCCTAACAGGCACCTGCTGGAACTTTTCATGATCCAGAACGCTTTGAAGGAGAACGGAGCCGCTTCGATAAAGGTGATCGTACCTTATTATGCCTACGGCAGGCAGGACACTATCTTTGATAACGGCGAGGCGATAAGTGCTAAAGCTTTCGCCAAAAGGATCGGGGTGGAGGCAGATGAGTTCTGCAGTGTAGATCTTCATTCTGAAGAGATAGTGGATTTTTTCGATATACCCGCTCAAAACGTCTCCGCGATGACAAAACTGGCAGAACATTCGATGGAAGTGAAAGATCCCGACCTACTTATAGCTCCCGACGAAGGAGCGAAAGACGTGGTAAAAGAGGCAGCTCTTTCCGTCGGTCTCGAATGGGATTACCTGGAAAAGACGAGGATCGACGCTAACACGGTAGAGATCAAACCAAAAAATATAGATGTTGAAGGAAAATCTGCAGTCATACTCGACGATATAATAGCGACGGGAGGTACGATGACTGAAGCAGCCGAGCAGCTGAAGGGATCAGGGGCTGAAGAAGTTCACGCGGGCTGCACCCATGGACTCTTCGTTGATGATGCGGAGCATAGGCTTGACAGCGCCTGTGACACGGTATTCTGTACAGATACCATAGAGCAGGAGAAAAGTGAGGTTTCAGTGGCAACGCTGCTGGTAGACGAGATAGTTTGAAGAGATCAACCAGAATAAGGTATATCTAGGAGATCAGCCACCTTATCGATACCCTTTCCATTCTTCGCGTTCGTTTTTATCAGAGTACCGTGTGGGTTGACTTCTCGATGGTCTTCCTCTATCGTTTCGATATCAACGTCCATAGCCTCTGCTAGATCGATCTTGTTCAATACCGTAAGATCCGCTCTAGAGAATATCAGCGGATGCTTCCTTATCATATCGTCTCCTTCAGTGACGGACACTACAACCACGTCCGCCTCTGTACCGAGAGGAAAATCTACCGGGCATATCAGGTTTCCGACATTTTCTATGAAGAGGAAATCGAGGACCTCTAGATCTATATCTTCGAGTCCATGATTGACGTAGTGCGCGTCTAGGTGGCAGTCCTTGCCCGTATTGATCGCGACAGCCGGCATATCCTTCTTTTTGAACCTTTCATAGTCGTCTTTACCGTTCAGATCTCCGGCCAAGGCTCCGACTTTTTGATCCATGCCCTCTTTCAATCTTTCTATGAGTGAAGTCTTACCAGAACCTATCGCACCCAGGATATTGAAGGCTCGCACACCCTTCTCTTGGAAAAGATCACTGTTACTCTTGGCTATCTTCTCGTTCTCCTCTAAGATATTCTTTTCCATATCCATATCTGTCGTTTTGTGCATATTGATATGTCAGTGGAAGATGATTATAAAGTTTGTTCCCTCTCTTGGAAGAAATCACTGACTTCTAGTTCTACTTCATCTACCAGCTGTAGCCCTTCTAGGTATTTTTTGAAGTGCACGGCTCTTTCATCGAGTATCACAGAGACCCCCAGATCCTCCTCGCTTCTGACCAATCTTCCGGTGGCCTGGAGTATCTTTCTTACTGCGGGAGCTTTTACCGTATATTCCCATCCCTTGTTGAACTTCATATCATAATAGTGCTTCAGCCCCTTTTGCTTAGCCGTGGGCTTGGGATATGGGATGCCCACAACAACCGCTACCTCCAATTGTTTGCCCGGGAAGTCCATACCCTCGCTGACTCTCCCTCCTATAACGGAGAACAGGGTTCCGCCGACTTCCTTGAAATCGTTGACCATGCCCATGAGTTCGGTCTGACTCATACCCTGTCTTTCTGTGAACATGTTATCATCTTTGCTCTTTAATTGACCGGTCACCTCTTCCATGAGACGATAGCTGGGGAAGAAAACGACGGTATTTCTATCGATACCGTTCAAAATAGAGTACAGTTCATCTCTTAGTTTTTCCTTCATCTCCTCCCCTCTCTGCATCTCCTCGTGTCTCGTGGTGACCCTATCGGTATAGTAAAGTGCCTTGTTCTCGGCGGGGAATGGACTGGGATAAGTCTTCTTTACCGCGTCGTAGGGCAGTCCTATCGAGTCGCTGTATTCGTCTAGCGGTTCTAGAGTAGCTGACTGATGGATGCTGGAATGGCAGGAATTGAGTATGGAGGTCACATTGCTGGGGTCCAAACAGAAGGCCTCCAGACTCGGGTTCTCTCCTCCATTCACCAGTTTGATGTAGTCCTCGCTCTCTATGGAGAACCAGAACGATAGGAAAGAAGCTAAAGAATTTATGTAAGACCTAGGTAGTTCCTTATCCTCTCTCCTCTTTTCTTGAACTATCTCTCCCTGTACTTTCAAATCCTTTATTATACCTTTCAACTGGTTCGTATTCATACCCAACGAGTGCAGTAATTCGGTTCTAACCTCGCTGGGTGGGATAAGCCCGTCCTGATCCACGACGAACTCTCTTACCGTGTTCAACAGGATGTTTTCGAACAGGTCGCAGAAGTCCGAGATGGTGTCGTCGGTCTGAAGCTTTGGATCGTTGAATTCCCTGCTCTCTTTTTTAGCCCTCTCCAGTGTTATCTTTGTTATCTCGGAAGATGAGAGTTCTCTAGCGTAGTCGGGAAGGTTATGCGCCTCGTCTATTATCACGATAAGGTCCGAGAGTTCTACACCCATCCATTCTTTCAGCTGTTTTCTTATGAACGGTAGGAAGAAGTAGATGTAGGGTGCGGTGACGAGTGAGGCGTCAGGCATGAGCGCCTTGGTGAGTTCATAAGGACAGATCTCTCTTTCCCTGCAGTAGTCCATGGTCTCGTCTACAGTAGGAACATTCTTCGTGAACCAAGGCTTTATCTCATTCAGATCGGTCTGTAAAAGACCTGCGTAGTAAGGACAGGCGTCGGATTCTTCCCCTTCATCTATGGAGCGTCGGACTTCCCTCTTCCTGTCACTGCAGTACTTGGATAGTTCTTCTGCATCACCTTCTTTCAATCCTTCGTCCTCTTCAGCAAGGAGACAGGTATTGTTCCTCCCCTGCACCCCTAGACCGTAATGCTCGCCTATCTCTCGCAGTTCTAATAAAACCTGTCTCTGCTGACTGTTCGTCCTTGTGAGGTAAAGTATTTTCTTGCCTTCCTTTTCTGCGTATCGTAAGGCAGGGGCAAGTGCGCAGATAGTCTTTCCCGAACCGGTCGCTGCCTGATAGACTATGGATCTGCCCTTCTCTAAACAATCTTGGATATTGTCCATTATCTCTTTTTGATTTTCTCGTTCGCTGTAGGGGAAGAGTTCGTACATCGAACGGGTAAACAGCTTTGTGGTCAAAAAACCTATTGTTCGTTCCCTAAAAGATAATACGGGGTTATATTCTATATCATTAGTATGCTCGTAGATAATGTGTTGGAACTCGTAGGTGAAACCCCGACTGTCAAATTGAACGATATCAATCCGAATCCTGACGTTCCCATATACGCGAAGTTAGAGAGAGTCAATCCGATGGGATCCGTGAAAGATAGGATAGCTATTTCGATGATAGAGAAGGCGGAAAAAGAGGGTGAGATCGGTGATGATACTGTGATCGTTGAAGCGACCAGCGGAAATACAGGTCTCGGTCTAGCGATGGTCGCCGCGGTAAAGGATTATCATCTTCATCTTACGATGTCTAGAGGCGTCAGCGTCGAAAGGATGAGGATGTTATCAGCCTTGGGTGCAGAGTTAGAATTCACTCCTGAAGAGGAAGGGACCGACGGCGCTATCAGAAGGGCTGAAGAACTCGAAGAAGAAAACGAAAACTTTTGGCGGCCTGATCAGTACGACAACCCGGCCAATCCCCAAGCACATTATGAGAACACAGCCGAGGAGATAATAGAGGACGTCCCTGATCTGACTCATTTCGTGGCTGGTATGGGAACTTCAGGTACATTGATGGGCGTTTCTAAACGACTGAAAGAATACGATCCCGATATAAAGATAATAGGTGTAGAACCCACCGAGGATTACAATATCCAGGGTCTTAAAAATATGGATGAAGATATAGTCCCTGGGATATATGATCCTGAGAGATTGGACGAAGTTAGAAAGATCGAGGACGAGGACGCGTTCTGCACGGCGAGAGAGTTAGCCATCCATGAAGGACTCTTCATAGGTATGAGCTGTGGGGCCGCGGTATATATCTCTCAGCAGTTAGCTTCAGAACTTGATGATGGTAAGATAGTCACTCTTCTTCCCGACGGTGGAGAAAAGTATTTCAGCACTCCGCTCTTCGATGTTGAAGAATGCTTGAGATGCATGTATGAAGATGAGAGGGATTTCTATCATCCACCAGAGGATCAACAGGGTTACATAGAAGAGATGAAGCAGTTGATGGAGAAAAAATCTGTATGAAAGCAAAGAATTATCAACTTCATCGGAGTTGTTTGAGATATGGCCGAAGATAAGGAAGGATTCACGATCGAGATGGAGAGATTGGAGGATTATAGGTTCAGAGCAAAATTTGATAAGGGATCCATGGGTGAAATCATCACCGACGAGTCTGAAATGGCGGGTGGAGATGAGACAGGACCCGATCCGAGTCGCTTGTTAGCCACTTCTTCTTTGAACTGCCTGATGGCCAGTCTCCTGTTCTGTTTGAAGAAAAAGCGAGTAGATATAGATTCTTTGGAGGGGAAGGTCACAGGTACGATAGAGAGAGTCGACGACCGCCTCAGGGTGACGAAACTCGACGTGGAAATAACGCCTGATATAGACGAAGAAGACGAAAAGAAACTGGAGAAGTGTAAGGAGATATTTGAGGACTACTGCGTTGTTACCCAGAGTATAAGGAACGGTATCGATGTCGATGTGGATGTAGAGGTGTAAATATAACTGAACAGATTCGGTTGAGCGGGGAATTGACCATTCTAGCTGAGAAGATCGAACGCTGTACCAGGTGCAGACTTCACGAAGATCGTAAGAATGCTGTCCCTGGCGAAGGCAAAGATGATCCTTTCGTACTGCTGATCGGCGAAGCTCCTGGCAAGAACGAGGATATCGAGGGACGGCCTTTTGTAGGTAGAGCAGGTGATCTGCTCGAAGAGATTTTAGGTGAAGTGGGTCTGAATCGAAACGATGTGTTCATAACCAATGTGGTCAAATGTCGTCCTCCGGATAATAGAGATCCAAAAAAAGACGAGATAAATATGTGCAATCCATACCTGGAAAAACAGATAGAATTGCTTGATCCTGAAGTTGTAGTCAGCTTGGGTAATCATGCTACTGAAACTTTGGTGGGTGAAAAGGGGATAGGCGATCTCCATGGGACGGAATTGGATTATGATGGTAGAACGTTAATACCTATGTATCATCCCGCCGCCGCTCTTTACAATCCAAATTTGAAAGATACGATGATCAAAGACATGAAAAGATTGAAAGAAGACCACATAATCCAGTAGATTGATAGTAAGAAAATTTTATTTACCCCCTCCTCATAAGTTGATACCCAACGGGCCCATGGCTTAGGTTGGTTATAGCGTCCGGCTGATAACCGGGAGGTCGAGAGTTCAAATCTCTCTGGGCCCACTGTTTTTACTTCCTATAAAGAAACATTTAGTAAAAATCACGATCACTTTTGACTGGTATTTTACTCCATTCTTTTGGTTTAAAAAGAGATACGTGTAGACTATAATTTTTAAATCAATTGATAGATGGTGGAGATAACAGAAAAAACATAATATAAAACTTTTAACACTGTAAACTGTAAAGAGGGATAAAGGTGAATATGAAGAGGGATATCTCTATCCTGGTCTTGAGCCTCTTACTGATCACCGGTGGATTTACGATCGTGTTTGGGTCTGAAACGGGAAAATCACCGAACTTTGAAGTTACTATAACCAGTCCCGAAGAAGGAGAACCATTTCAAGATGATGAAGAGATAACGATAGAATACATGATCGAAAATACTGGTGAAGTCAGCGGTGAACAAGAGGTGGTTTTATCGATGAATGGAGAAGTAGTGAATAAAACGGAAACACACATCGAATCGGGCCTTACCACAGAGATATCCTATACGACCAAATATGACTCAGGATATTGGTCAGATCAATTCACTATCGAGGAAGTTAGACTAGATTCTTTGATAGCTCCGGACACGGTCGAGCTGGGAGAAGAGTTCGAAGCCAAAGGTACTGGACATAACGCGCATCTATTTCCTGAGGTATATGAAGAGGCTTTAACCCAAGATCATCTCGATGATCACAGATTCACCATAAGGAACGATACAGATGAAGATATCTTAGTAGAAGTTCCTGAAGAAGATATCGAACTCATCCCACAGGAGAATCATAGTGACTTTGAAGCTGTGATTCCCACAGAGGACTTGGAGAGCGAAGGGGAATATGTTGTTCAATTCGAAGTCCTTGGCGAAGATGAAGATTCCTATACCATCAGGAGTGAAGATTTGACCGTTACCGGTACAGGGTCGGCTGTTACTGAGGTGGTCCCGGATGATGAAGGTTCTGATTTTACAGGATACGATGCTAAGGACTCAGATAGTTTTGAGTATGGACTAACTGAGATTAAGGTCGCAACGGAAGACGACGAAGATACAGTCAATATAACTATGTCAGAAGGAACAGATATAGAAGTTGAAATGATCCGACCGGAGAGCGGTGATAGATATCAGAAAAACGAAGAGGTCCATATCGAATTTGAGGTTATCAATCCTGATGATAGATCGATCAACGTCCGGTTGATGATAGAGGATGAAGAAAGGATAGTAAATAAGAATTGGACTGGAGAAGAGATGAAAGACGAACAAACTTACCGGGCAAATCATACTTGGAGACCGGAGGAAGAAGGTACTTACAATATCACTGTAACTGTCGATGGATTAGATATTACCGTGCGATATGATGTGGAGACTGTTGATGTAACTGTAGTGGAGAGCGACGATGAGATAACCGGATTCACCTCGACTCTGCTTCTGATCTCATCATCTATCGCAGCTTTTGTTTATCATAAAAAATCCAACAAATCGTGATATTTAAGAAGGGGGTATATATTATAAAATGGAAAAAATACATCTCTGTGTTGGCGGTTTTGGTACTGATCACAGGAGGAGTGAGCTCTTTTGGAGTTCAGATCACTAGAGCTGAGAGAGGAGAGCAGGTGAATTCCATCGAATTCAAAGTGAGTACTGATCTGGAATCAGGTATAGGCGATGTTCTCGATGGTGAATTGGACCTGTTCAGCAACCCTGTAGATTTTTCAGATCTCCGGGCACTCCCTCATAACTGGACAGCTGAGCTGGCGAGATGGGAGGCCAGAACCTCTTACCATAACCTATTCATCAATCCCGCACACGAGGGGACCGGGACCGAAGCGATGCAGGACGCCATAGAGAGAGGATGGATCGAAGACCCAGAAGAAGTGCGGTGGTTGGCGAACAACACCGATGAAGAATGGACAGTCAATCCTTTCGCTCATGAGGATTTCAGGTTCGCGATGCAGTATCTGAATAGACAAGAGATTGTTGATGAATTACTCGAAGGGTTCGGCGATCCAAGATACTCGTATATGGACACTGAGTCTGAAGTCTGGGATCACCATTTTGCAGAAGCTATAGAGGCTGAATACGACTTGTCTCCCGAGGGCGACGTTGAGTTGTTGGAACAGATGATAGAAGATGTTATGGAAGATATAAAGGAAAACGTTGCCTTCGGCGAGGTGCGTTTTGAAGACGGATACTGGCAGTATAGACCGCCTGAAGAGGACTGGCACGACATCGAGATCATAATAATTGCAAGAACAGTAGACTGGAGAGAAGATCTCGGAAATCACCTCGTCGATATCCTTCAAGATCTAGGTTTCGATGCTTGGGCCGATCCGACCGACGCCACCCAAATTCAGGATGTTTTCTTCGGCCAACCTAACCCTTATGACGATCTGGCCTATCACATCTATACAGGACGTTGGTTCTCTTCAGAAGCGAAATATTATCAGGAAGAGCGCCTAAATCAACATTATGCGCCTTGGTATGAATTCATGCAGGTTCATGTGGAAGAAGAACGTTGGAACTACGATGAGGAAGGATACACGGAGAGAGTTCAAAAGTTAGACGATCTTTCAAAAGAGATATTTGAGGGGGAAATAGAAAGCGAGGAAGAGTACTGGGAGAAAAAGATCGAGGCGACTCAGCTAGGCTTTGAAGAATCGGTTAGAGTTTTCCTGTCTACTGAGATCGAGCTGTATCTTTATAATCCGGATGGGATACTCGACGGTGTGACCAATATCATAACCGGTTACGACACCTATTTCACTCCGAGGACTATAAGGACCGATGACGGGAACCTAGAGATAGGGGACGATAGAGTTCAATATAGGACGTACTTTGATAATTGGAACCAGTACGGCGGCTCAGATGATATCTATGGAAGATATAAGAGAGATATCCTCAGAGAATACGGTTCACTCAATCATCCTAAAACCGGAAGGCCGATGGAAATCAATGTGTTCTGGTCAGATGGAAGAGAGACCGACCCCTACGAAAGGCACGGAGATGTAGAGTGGGATTACGGATGGACCGATGATGGTGAGCTGATCGAGAACATAGAGATCCCTAACGATGCTGTCGATTATGTTCCTGCTGAAGAAAGATGGAAGACTGTAGAAGAGATGTACGAGGAAGATGACAGGACCGCTGCGGTAAAGGTCACTTTGGACGTCCACGAGGAGCATGTTTGGCACGATGGAAGTGAATTCACTATTCAAGACCTGATGATCGACTATGCGAGGGAGAAAAGGTTGGCCTGTTCCGCTGATGATCCGTATCTAGATGAGTGGGAAGATGAAAAAGGCGAGTGGTACGATACAATACATGCGTTAGAATGGGATGAAGAAGAGGGAACCTATACAGTCTATGGCAACTATACCTTCCCTATCGAAGAGAAAGTTGGAGATCATTATACGATGTTTCCTGAAGCCCATCCGTTGACCTACGAAGGCTGGGATCACATGCATGGGGATACCGAAATCTACGATGGATCAGAATTGGATGAGAGATATGATTATTCATTGTTGGGTGAGGCCAACTGGATACATCAGCTCTCTTCTGAGCAAAATGCTGATCTAGTAGAAGTTATCGAAACGATGATCGATGAGGAGTATCTTCCACCGTATTTAGATGAGGAGCAAGGTTCGCCTATACCCATGGATATAGAGGAGATGGAAGATAGATTGACAAGTTTGAAGAGCTTTATAGAAGAGTACTATCATTCCTACATCGGACTTGGCCCCTTCTATTTAGAAAATTCTACCGATCGGCACGAAATGCGGCTCGAAATGTGGGATGAGTACGGCTTTCCATCTGAAGGAGAGGAGGCAGAAGGAGTGGAGTTCGTTAACGGTTACTGGTCAGCTCAGTTCGAACCTGTAGATGAGATGACATGCAACCTAACGGTAGAAATCGAAGGCGAAGGTACGGTACTAGTGAATGGAGAGGAGATCGAAGACGGAGGATCGAAGGAGTTTTTCTCGGGAACTGAAGTTGAAATAGAAGTAGAGCCTGAAGATAACTGGACGTTCGTCGAATGGACAGGGGACCATAAGGGCGAAACAGAGAACATAACGATCACCATCGACGAAGACATGACGATAAAAGCTAATTTTGAAGAGGAGGAAGAGGAGATGCCCGGGTTCACATATCTACTTCTAGCAGTATCTGCAGTCATTTCAGTGTTGATATATCACAAAAAGACCTATAGATCAGGATGATCAGAACAGACCGTGAATCTCGACTATTGAATATCATCGACCTTTTTCAAATAGACGTCGAACCTAGCTCCTCCCATGTCCGAATCCTTGACTTCGACGGAACCATCATAAGTTTCGGCTATCTGTTTGACCATATGAAGTCCCAAGCCAGATCCCGCCCTCTTCCCAAATTTAAAACCCTTATCGAATATCTTATCTTTGAATTTGTCTGATATGCCCACACCGTCGTCCTCCACGCAGATCAGACATTCATCTTCTAACGCCTTAGATCTGATTCTTATCTTATCACACTCCCCGTGTTGTATAGAGTTCTCTATCAGGTTGAAGAACAACTCCTTCAACAACGGTCCACCTTTCACCTTGAATTCACATCCCTTGATATCTATGTCGACGTCTTTTTCTTTCAACTGATCTTCATTCTCTGAAAGTACGTGTTCCATCACTGAATGAAGATACATCTCGGTAGTTTCATCTTCTTCGCTTATCCTCCTTAACTTTCTGACTTTTTCTATCCTGTCTATGCTATCTCTTGCTGCATGTTCAGCCTTTTGCACCAACTCTTCGACTTCCTCAGAGATTTCGTGATCTTTTATTATCTTAAGATAACCTTTGATTATCTGGTTCTTGTTCCTCACATCGTGTCTGAGCAGCGAATGAAGGAAGTCTTCCCTTTTCTTCGCCTGTATCCTATCAAGGGCCTGAGATACGTGACTTATCAATAACTCAGCTATCTTAAGGTCGTTCTCGTCGAAGTGATCCTTTTTTGTAGATAGGGCTTGAAATACGGCTCGGTCGCCTATCGGTATACTCAATACCGATTTGAATCTTTTATCGGTAGGTTTAGCATCTACATCCATATCAGCGTTATTGACCAAGTATGAACTTTTTTCCAAAAATGTCTTACCTGCTATGGAATCATTGATAGGTATCGGATTCGACTCCAAAGAAGCTTTTTCCGGAAAATTGGAAGATGATGCAATACCTCTCATGTGGTCTTCGTCGGGAACACTTATCTCACACACGTAAAAGTCGAGGATATCTTCTGAAGCTTCGATGGCGAGTGAGTAAACGTCGCTTTCCGAATCGTAAGTCTGAAGTTTCGCACTGATCTCGTGCAGTCTTTCTAGTTTTCTTTGATGTTCTTCTATCTTTCTTTCTGCCTCTTTTCTCTTGGTTATATCCTCTATCAGAGCTATACCGGTATTTATATCACCTTTATCATCGCTTATACCTCTGAAAAAACTTCGTCCTATCTTCGTCACATCCCCTGTTATGGAGGTATATTCACCTTCATAGTATCCTTCTCCGTGTTCCAAGGACGATCTTATCTCTTCTATCACTTCTTCATTTTCGATCTGTTCTAAAGTGTTGAAACCGATCAGTTCCTCTCGAGAGGCCCCCATCATCTCTACGAACCGATCGTTGCAATCAGTTATCACCCCGTTCTCGTCATAGTGGAACGCACCCAAGGGAGTTTCCTCGAACATCCTCTTGTATTTCTTACGGCTTTCTCTGAGAGCTTCCTCTAACTTTTTCCTTTCAGTCACGTCGGTGTAGTGTTCTATCCTCCCCCCCTTATAGAGCCCTCTATCTATCGGTTTACTCCAGTGTCTGAGCCATCTTTCTTTCAATCCTTTTTCTTCGTCAGGGAGAACGTGACATTCTAAATATTCGACATAAGTATTATTTTCGTAAGTGGCTAAAACCTTGCTTTTGAATCTCTCGGGTTCTTCAAAGATAGGACTTATCCTATCGTCTATCAACGCCTCTTTATCTTTTCCGATGACCTCTTCCTTCTCCAGTCCAAAATATTCCTCTACAGACTCATTTATCCAGACGATATCGAGTTCTTGATCCAATATGATTATGCCGAAATCGGCCTGCTCTAAAACGTCTTCAGTTATCGTCCTATATCTCTTTTTACTCCTTTCTAGGGCCTTTTCGGTTTTCCTAAGTTCTATCGCTTGATCCACGGCTTCCGCCAGGACCATGTATTGAGATTTCGGTTCACCTGCCTTCTGAATGTATCTATCAACTCCCAGATCGAAGGCCTTAACGGCCACCTCTTCACTTCCCTTCCCGGTGAACATTATGAAGGGGATATCACTCTTTTTTACCTCCCTGATCTCCTTTAGAAAATCTAACCCGTCTCTGTTCGGCATCTGATAATCCGAGATTATCACGTCGTAGTCATCTTGATCCATCATCTGTAAAGCTTCATCGACAGAAACGGCGGTATGGACTTCGATCTCTGGGTCTACTCTATCTAGAAATATCTCAGCCTGCTCCAACAGAGATGCATCGTCGTCGACAAAAAGCGTTTTTTTAGGCATAACCCTCCCTACCCCTTAAGTATCTAAATAAAACGTCGAGATTGCATATAAAACCTTTCTTTAACGTAAGGTTACGATGACCATCGTATCTAAAAAGCAAAAAATAGTTTTAAAAGAAAAAATGATTTTGAGTGTTGAGTCCTCGAAAATATCAGTCCTGTAAAAGACATCTTTTCCCTCGCTCGGTAAGTTTACCTTGTGAGGTGAAAGTGATGATACCGACGAACAAAAACACCATGAACTTCAAAGACACAGAAAAGTCTTAGATCCGGATATACCGGAAAAAACTCACTCTATCTTCTTAACTTTTTCAGCTCTCGGTCCTTTTTCTCCTTCACCTATTTCGAATTCGACTTCATCTTCCTCTTGGAGGAAGTTCGCATCTTCCAATTCGCTGCTGTGGACGAAGAGATCCTCTTCACCGTCTTCTGGCTCGATAAAACCGTAGTTCTTCATATCGTTGAAGAATTTTACTTTTCCTTTCATTCTAGTTCACCTCCTTCGTGTTCATCGAGCTAACATCAGCCCCCCTTCCTTATATACTTTTGGTAAAATGAACCCATCTATCTGATCAATTTTCACATTTACTTTAGATCTTGTCGCAAGATGATGTGGTTAAAAAAAGTGGAAAAAGGGGTTTTTAGGATTCTCTATGACAGAGCCACCAGTCATAGCACTTTATCTCTCCTTCTTCTTCCTGCTTTTTCCTTTTCTCTATCTCTTTCTCGCTTGACGCTGGTGGCATGATAACATCGTCATCGACCAATTCGTTGTTCGGCCAGTTAGCCGGAATAGCCACTCCTTCTTCATCGGATTTCTGGAATCCCTTTATCATCCTGACTATCTCGTCCATATTCCTTCCCAACTCTGCTGGATAGTAGAGTATAGCTCTTACGATCGATTCGGGATCTACAATGAAGACAGCTCTTACAGTCGCTGTTCCGCCTGCTGTGTGTATGAGTCCCAATTTTTCCGCGACTTTACCCATCCCGTCCGCGATGATGGGAAATTCGATCTCTTCACCCATCTTCTCTTCTATCCATTCTGTCCACTTCAGATGGCTGTGGACTTGATCTATGCTGAGTCCGATAAGTTCGGTGTTGAGATCTCTGAATTCATCGTACTTTTTCTGGAACGAGTAGAACTCAGTCGTGCACACGGGAGTGAAATCACCAGGATGTGAGAACAGTATGAACCATTGGTCTTCATATTCTTGCGGTAGCTCCAACTCCCCGTGCGTTGTATTTACGGTCATCTCAGGGAACTCATCCCCGATCAAAGGCATCGTTTGATTTTTTTCTTCATTCATTTTTACCCTCGACAATACGAATAACGAACTTATATTTATTATTTTCGTTTTTTTAAATTCCTATATAACACTATTATATCAATTTTTAGTTTTATTTATGACGAAAAAACTTATTATGGGTACGAATAATGAAAAAATCGCTTGCCACAGACTCGGAAGATACAATTCGTGAACCATCGACTCACCATGTTGAAGAAGAGTTACATCAAGAGGTCAAGCTAGCAGAACAGACAATCACCAGATATTTTTGAGACCTCAAAAGTACCAATAATCTTTTGATATACAGGTTTTAACGTCCTCTAAACGGACCAAGTCTCTTGGATAAGGATAGAAAAAGCTTTGATTTTTCATATCCTCCTCTTCGAATCTCATCAACCAGCTGTGAAGTATTGACAGTGGAACATCCAGCGAGGTCTTACCTTCGTTGTAATCTTTTAAAGAATCTTGGAACAGCTCCTTTTCTTCTTTTCCAATACCGTCCTTTATCTCTTCGTATATATCCTCCATGATCTTTATCCTAGATTCACATCCTGCAGGTGAACGGAAAAGGTCGTGTAGCGCATCTTCATAGAGATCGAAAATCTCAGAAACTTCTTCGTCTTTGCTATATATATCGCCCATGAGTCTATATGAACCCTCGTCGTATGATCTGAACAGTAATCTGTTATTTTCATGGAATCTTCCCAACCGGTCTATATCTTCAGATCTTTTTATATCGCGAAAGTTTGCAAATGTGAATATCTTCGTCAAAAAGTGCTGCCTTATAGTGTGATTTCTCAACCGTCCTTCACTTTCGATCGCTTTTTCCGGGAACCTATCAAGTACCATAGATCCAAAGATGCCGGCACTTTGGCCCTCGGGAGCATGACCCTCAACCGAGGAGTATATCTTTACCTCTTTCAATCCGCACGAAGGCGATCTGCTCTTGAGTAAGAAGCCGTCCACATCTTGTTTTTCAGATAAAAGATCATCTAGAAAATCTTTCATCTCGTCTGTGACGTCTCTTCCAGTCTCGGGCTGAACCAACCTGATCTCACCATCATCTGAAATCAATCGTAGCGAATCTCTAGGTACGCCAAGGCCGATATCGCACTCAGGACAGATGGTCATGAAATCGACATGCTCTTTCAGTTCCTGCACCTCTTCTGAAGAGATGATCTGACCGTCGTATCTGCAGTGTTCGAAACCTAAACATCGGCTGACTATGATCTTGGGCTCGAAAAATTTTTTCACCTTACTCCTCTCCATCCCCATGATTCTCTTCATCTTATATCAATCGTTCCATGATCCTCCGATGTATACTGAGATTAGATTTTCTAATCGGGAGATGTGTCTTTGAAATCACTAGTATTCAATCATCAAGTTAAAATAATGGTATATCCAATCAACTCTAAAGATGAATAACAGGGTCATACTGAAAGAAGATGACATCGATATGCAGGAGTTCAAAGATAAGATCATCTATGACGGAACGACCGCTTTGGTCAGTTATACGGAGCAGGCCCATGATGAAAGGAAAGAGGTCGAGATACTCTCTATAGAGATCGAATCTTATGGAAGACCCACTAAGAACAGCATGCATAAGATCAAAGACATGATACAAAAAGAGTTCGACATAGATAATATCGTGCTTATACAGCGTATCGGCGAGTTCGAGCCCGGTGATGACATCATGGGTGCTCTCATAAGCGCTCCTGAAAAGGGTGAAGCTCTAGAAGCCATGGCCATGTGTTTAGATATGTTCGAATCTCACGTACCCATCAAGAAGAGAGTTGCCACCGCAGATGGAAGAGCATACTACGTGAAGAGGGCGGACGAGGTCATGGACCTGTATGGCCAGGTCGTCGAAGAGATCTGAGGTTTTACTCCCTACAGTTCAAATTTTTCGACCCGATCCTTATCGGTTATGAAGACCCTATGTATAAAAGACCCGAGGGATTTTGATCTGCCGGGCAAGAAGAAGTGAAGATCTTTAAGACACGGAGATGGCGTTCACTGGGCAGCCTTCTTCCGCCTCTTCGACACAGTCGATATCATCCGGGACTTCTCCCTCGTCTTCACTTTCCTTTATGTATTCTTCTACAACTCTGGATTTATTTTCAGGGTTCATCTCGAAGACTTCATCACAGACAGATTCGCAGACTCTAGCTCCGATGTAGACATCCTGATCGATCTTTATCTTTTTCATCTTTTTTCACCTAAAAAGGCAGGAGGCTCCTTCCTTTAGGAAGGAGAGGAATGCCACTTTCACTTATCCCCTCTTTTGAATATTTAAATAGGAAAAAAAATATTACTGAAGATGGATGCGTCGAACAATCAAGATCAAACTCTTCCTGAAAAACCGGGAATGTCTAGAGAAAACTGTACAACAGTTCAAAAAAGCATGCCAGATGACTGTTGAGGAAGGCTGGAATGAGAACGGTCTAAAGACCTACAAAAAGTACAAACTACAAGAAAAAATATACAACAAAATAAGAGAGAAAAC
>JAFDTP010000194.1 GCA_019594195.1 Thermoplasmata archaeon | reverse complement strand
TGGAAAGGAGGTGAAGGTTTCTTCATCAACCTGGGAACGTATCTCTTGGCGAAAGCCATAGGGTGCGTCATGGCTATCTGCTTTTTCAACTCCGCCGGCACAGCTTCCAGGATTTGCTCCCTGCTCATCTTTCGGAATTTATCCGACGATCCTCGGGATTTTTCATCCCTACGGATCTCCTGAAATTTACTCTTCGCTCCCACGATCGTCCACTCCGGCCATGGCCATCGCTAGCTCCTTGACCTCGTCTTGCCCGAAGTCAGATATATCTACTTCCACTTCCTCCTCAGACTTTATCTCCAACCTCTCGGGCTCTTTAGACAGCAATCCAAGGTCCTGCTTCATCTCCTTGATATCCTGTAATATGTCTGCGGCTAACTCGATCTCCTGCCTCGTTATACTCGCCAAGGAACCTCTTATGGACAATTCGTTCTTCGGCCTGTCGTCCTCGGACAAGTGCTTATTAGCCTCTCTCTGTAACTCGACCGGATCTAAGTCTATCAATTCCTTCAAGCGTTCTTTCTGCTCTTCAAACAGGTCCATCTGTTCTATAGCGACATTGATCGTCTCCCGCTGCTCTTCGATAGCGTCTTTTGCCTCTTTGGGAGTGACCACTTCCTTCGGCTTGACGTAGTTGTTGTAGAAATACCTCACCTGCCTCGTCGTAAGATCCAGGTCGAACTTCTCGTTTATCATCTCCCTGTACCTTTGAAAACCTTCTCTCAGGTCCTTATCCTTCAGTATATCCGTTATCTCGTCCGCGTAACCCGTCCGGTGCACCGCAGTAGATTTTTTCGATCTCGCCATCTATCCAACCTCCTGATTGATCAATTCTTCACTCCCAGTTTCTGCTGTCTTTTCATCTTGCGCTCTCTTTTCTCCACGGTAGTCTCGATCTCGACTTCGTTTATCTTCCGTATCTCCTTGGGGTCGTAATTCCCGCCTTCCATGCTCCTCATCAGCTTCTTTCCCAGCTCTGTCAACATCATCTCACCTTCTTTGATCATATCGTCAGATCCGTCTTCGTTGAACTGTACCTCTAACAGCTCCAGTGCAAAAGCTTTCTTCAGTTTCTTCTTGTGCGAGTCTATCTTCGAGGACCACTTGACACTCAAAAAGTCATCGAGATCCGGAACTCCAACGGAATCCCTGTATTTGTGCTTCCTAACTCTCAAGGAAAAGTCGATTGGATGCTCCTTTTTCACATGTTGGTAATCTCTTATGGTCTCGAATATCTTCTTCACATCGGTATTCATACTCTCTGGTACGTGTTTCCACGGGTCGTTCTCGTCTTCCTGACTTTCATCCATCCAATTTTTCGCGGCTCTACGAAGGGCTTCTGATTTCTTCAGGCCTTTCTCTCTCGCGGCCTCTTCAAATCTTTTGTCGAAGTCTCTATCTACTTTGGTCGACAGTGCTTTTTTTCCCATCTTTTTTCCTCCTTAAGTTTACGATACAAAACCATCCAAAGGTTTCCGTTTACGGTAAACCGCTTCTCTGCGCCCCGAGAGAGTAGGTAAAAAGTTTCTTCTTTTTTCTTAACAACTTATATCAACTTCAAAAAACACTGTATGAACAGCGTATCCACTCGTGTAGAGAATGCTGTTCATACAGTCACCCACTCGTTCGTAGGCTGAAAAAACAGTTTACGGTAAACAGGCTTTGCTGATCACCTCCTCGATTGATGGTCTGTAACTATGAGAATAAATCTTCATCTTCTTCCCTCCTTCCTAATCCTAAAAAAGAACTCACTTTCACTCTAACTTCTTCCACTAATCTATCTATATCTAGAACTCTTCCTAGCAGATCCTTCCGTTCTTTTTCTCGACATTCTACAAGCTCATCCGCTAGATCAAGGACATTTTCCTCATAAGGACCTAAATCGGTCTGGTGGTGTGTA
>JAFDTP010000125.1 GCA_019594195.1 Thermoplasmata archaeon | reverse complement strand
GTTGACCTGTTCTCCCTTGGATTCCTGCGAGGCGAGGTGATAAACGTGTTCTTTGTCTTTTAGGAATTCATGCATCAGTCTGGTCTTACCCGTCCTTCTTCGGCCGTATATTGGTATGAATGAAGCCCTACCCCTTTCCCACTCCTTTTCGAGGAACGTCAGTTCTTCCTCTCTATCTAAGAATCTCATGTCTGTATTAACGAGACGATATTTAATAAAGTTTTCTAATTTATAATAGACTATTTTGAAATAGACTAATCTGTTTTATACAAAAATGAACGGATAGATGATCGGCTCTCAATCAGAACTCAATATATCTTCGATCTCTTTTTCCGTTTCTTTTCTATCGTATCGCGATCGAACGCTCTTCCGACCTCTTTCGGCTATTTCCTCCGATTCTTCTAAGAGGTCCTATGAAGTTCAAGTTCGTGTTGAGGTATAATCAGGATTTGTATAATGATGATCAGTATTAACCAAAGCAATAAGTATAAATATTTATACCAAGTATAATCAAGTGTATGTCAACCACAAAAACCATAAAGATCGACGAAGAAACGCACCGGCAGATCAAGGAATTCATGGACAAGAGAGGATACTCAACTTTCGGTGAGGCCGTGAAAGAAGCGGTGGAAGGAGCTGAAGGGATCATAGACGAGACAGGTTGGATAGTTTCTACTCGAGACACGCTTTCTGGACAGCCCCGGATCAAAGGGACCCGGATCGGTGTATTGAATGTTGATCGATGGTATTTTGAGGAAGAGTTGTCGGTCGAAGAGATATGCGAGAATTATCATGTGGAAAAAGAAGGTGTTGAAGCCGCTGTAAAGTACATAGAAGAGAATCAGGACGAGATCGAGCTATTGAAGAAGGAGCAGGAGTTGGCTGAAAAAGCTTCACAAGAGAGAGCTAAAGAGAGACTGCAGGAGCTTGAGCTATGAAGGTCTGTTTAGATGAAAACGTTCCCGATCACGTGAAGGTCAGGCTCGAAGCTGAAGGCCATGACGTCGAATTCGCTAGAGATGTGGCGGGTCAAGGAGCTGCGGATAAAGAACTGCTGAAGGTATGTGCGCAGGAACAGCGTGTTTTGTTGACCAACGATAGGGATTTTGATAGGTTGGACGAAGTTCTTCATCACGAAGGTATATTGAGATACAGTTTGAATCAGCAGACTAAAGAAGGTTGGAATAAGATAGTTAAGGGTATCGGCCTGGTAGACGAGCATCTCGACATGAGAAACGAGCTCCAGTGGCCGAAGCAGTGGGCGGAGAAGTTCTGATGATTATTCGTCCAAGAGATACGCTTTCTTCGAACGACTTCTCTAGATTATTCTCGAAGATCGGTCACATCTATCACTTCGAGAGAATCAGATGATACCTTTTCTTTGTCTGGGACGAACAAGAATCGTCTCTGTACATCATAAGGTGATATGAGAGATACAGATCAACTGGATATTGAGCAGCATATCTAAATCTGTATCCTTTTCGGCTTTTGAATCTACAGCTCAGAAGTTTTTTCACCAGATCTCTTCTAAATTCTTGGTCCCTTTCAGGTAATCTTCGTAATCTATGTTAGCAGGGATACCGAACTCGTTCAGCAGATCTATGAACTCGGTCAAAGGGAGATCCAATTCGTCGGCCGCTCTACCTAGAGAGATCTTACCTTCTTTGTATAGTTGGAGTACACGATATTTTCTACCGTACTCTATCAACTCCCTAGCGGTGGCGGAAAGATCTTTTCCTTCTTCTTCCGCCACTCGGTTCAGGATGTCCTTTTCCTCTTCAGTAAGCCGAAGGCTCATAACTTTGCTCATTTTTTACCACCTTTGATCATTTTTTCAGCGCGAGGAATAAAATTCCTCTGGCTCACAAAACTAGTTTTGTTCACGTCTCCGATAATCCTCGCCTTGTACCAACCAAATCCTTCCAGTTTTCTCAGTTTTTCAAGGGCTATGTCCTCGTCGAGGATCCCTTTTTCTTTGGCCCTTATCAGGAACGAGATACTGTTGACGAAAGGGATCCCCATAACCTTTGCCGCTTTGATCAGCTGCCCGTCGTCGGTAGCGATAAGATCGGCGTCTTTCTTTTCAAATAAAGTCAGCACGGCGGCCTCTCCTTCATCCATCTTGAAATCCCTCATCAATTCTTCAACGGTTCCCTCATTTTTCACGGGTTCCACTCGAATTTTTCCTTCTTCGATCAAGGACCGGATCATCTTGGCATCGAAGGAGTCCTTTTTTGCGGTAGCTTCTTCCTCTACGACCTTCGGAATGATAACATCTAATTCCCGGGAAAGGTCACCTAACAGTTCTATCTTTGCCAACAGTATCAGCGTCGAGGCGTCGAAGACGAGCATGTATACAGAAGTAGTACAAACGTAATATATAAACCTGTTTACCAACTCAACGGGAGTGTGAGGTAAGTCGCTTACCCGCCATTGAGCACTGGCTACTGCCGTCTTTCTCGGGATCTGAAATTCCGAAGGTCATGAGTGTTCGATGGACACAATGGAGTAGGGACTCTTCGAGAAACTGTGACCGGAGTGAGTGGGATTATTCTCCTAAAATATATATGCGATTTGATCTATACTACCATCGGTTAAGGAAGAGGGCTTACATGGGAGAAGATAACGGAGATATAGGGGAAGAGATTTGTGTTCGTGCGGGCATAAGTTGAGTATGCATATAGATGAAGGAGATGGATGGAGATGTCATTCTTTGGGTCCTGATCTTCATCAATGCGAGTGCTATCTGCGGAAGAATAGGGCAGAAGGTGATATATCCTTTTATGACTTAAAAGAGAGAGTGGGGGAAATGAAGGAACGTATTGAAGAGATGAGTGTTGAAAGTTGAAGCTTTGGTATTTAACTTGATCAGTTTTGATCAAGATGATACAATATTTAAATGAAAGATCAGATTAATTAGTTTATAAAGGAGTTCACAAAGTTAGCTATAGATGATAACCTAGCCGAACAGTAGAGAGAAAAATATTTTAGATTTAGTTCACTTCTCGTAGAAAGGGTTGCATATGATCATCAAAGAACATAGTGTCAGAATGGATGACGGTGTGAGTCTAGCGACGGACGTATATCTGCCGGATGAAGGTGATAGTTATCCGGCACTGCTTATCATGACACCCTATGGACGAAAAACCAAGAAAATATTCGCGGAGATGTTCGTTCCACGCGGCTATGCCCTGGTCGTACAAGATGTTCGGGGTAGATACGATTCCGAAGGCGAGTTTAAACCAATAGAACAGGAGAAAAAAGACGGCCCAAAAACTATAGATTGGATCATAAAACAGAACTGGTTCGATGACAACAAAGGTATAGGCATCGTAGGTATATCTTATCTTTCCACTTGTGCCTTCCCCGCGATCGCGAAAAAAGATGAGATAAAGACCATGATAAACATAGGTGGATTTTCCGATCTCTATGAGCTGACACATAGAGGAGGTGCGCTGGTACTACATCATGCTTTACCCTGGTCCATCATCACCTCTTACTCTCCTCAGCCCGATCTGTCCAAGATCGATTGGGATGAGGTTTACTCTACAGTTCCTTTGAAGGACGCAGCTTCTAAAGCAGGTTATCCTAACGAGATATGGGATACATATTGTGAACATCCAGAACGAGATGGATTTTGGGATGATGCAAGTGTGGAAGAGTTCCTACCTGAAGTCGATATACCAATCCTACACATGTCAGGATGGTACGATCTCTGTCTTGGACCCACCGTAGATCTTTTCGAATACTTTTCAGAGAATTCAGACCAACCTCAACACCTCGTGATAGGGCCGTGGACACACAACTCCGTTTTAAGAGGTGGGAAGGTTCTGCACGGTGTTGATTTTGGTGATGAGAGCAGACCCGGGATCATAGAGAATATATTGAACTGGTTCGACAGATGGTTGAAAGGAAAAGAGGCAGTTGATGGATTCAGCACTGAAGAAAAGAATGTATCTCTTTTCCTGATCGGTGAAGGTAGATGGATACATGATATGGAAAAATCTGAAGAGATGGATCTCTACTTCTCAAATAAAGGACTGGTCCAAGAGATACCTGGTGGATTCCTGAAGAACCCATCCTCTTCACGCCGTCACCTACGAAACGAGCTCTACCCTCTTCGTCGATATCCACCAGTTTGACGCACAGATCAGATCCCTTATCTGTTGTATTTATGTCGAGTTCGCACACCACATCACCTACGACCGTGAACGGTTCTTTCAGTGGCTCAGTGGTGAATAGCAAAACATCGTTCCTGTCGTAAAGCTCGCTCTGATCAGCAGGACCGGGTTCAAGACCCGCGTCAGGGAACTCCCATATCCTACCTCCAACAGTAGGTAC
>JAFDTP010000145.1 GCA_019594195.1 Thermoplasmata archaeon | reverse complement strand
GAGGTACATGCTTACGATCCGATGTGTGATGAGGAAGACGCGGAGAGGTACGGTGCTGAGTGGAAGGAAGATTTTGAGGGTGTTGACGCTGTTGTTATACTGACAGATCATGAAGAGTTCGAAAAACTCGACCTAGGGAAGGTTAAAAAGGAGATGACAGGGGAGTTGATAGTTGATGGTAGGAATGTTTTGGATAGGGAGGAAGTGTTGAATCAAGGTTTCAAATATCTTAGAGTAGGCGATATTCGAGATATAGATTGAACTTTTAAATATCCTCTAAGTAAAAATCTATAGATAAGTGAGATAATCTACTAGTACTGATCCATCGTCTTGGAGTGCCTAGCCGATCTGGACCGAGCCTGTGTGGCTGTGAGGGTAGGATCGGTGGGAAGAGCGTGGGGTGTGTTCAAATTATCTTTTCAGCATTGATTGCGGATGGTAAGTCGAAGGTTTTCCCACAATCTTATATATTAGTGGAGGAATAGGATTATAGTGGGAATATGTCAAGAGTGGTGGAAACAGATAAAAAAGGCAGGCTGTATCTCCCTAAGGATACGAGGGAGAAATACGGTCAAAAGTTTCTTGAGATCGAGCTGGAAGATGAAATCAAACTCATACCGATCCCCGACGATCCTGTAGAAGATCTACGGAAAGTTACAGATAAACTTAAAGGTAAATCGATAGAAGAGATGAAAAAAGGAATCAAAGAAGAAGCATTGGAATCCATGGGTTGAGAAGATGGCTTACGCCGATACCGATTTCTTTTTAGCGTTGATAAAAGAGGAAGACTGGTTGAAAAGTGATGCTCGAAAAATTTTAGAGGAATATGAAGGCGATATCTGGACATCGATAGTAACTGTGTTAGAGATATCCCTTCTCTGTAAAAGAGAGGGTATCGATATCGAGAGGGCTATGGTAGATCTGGTTCAGATAGCGGAACTCAAGGGTGTTGAACTTGATAATGTATTCAAAGCAATAGATTATATAGAAAAAGACGGTTTGAACGTTTTCGACGCCTTTCATGCTTCCTTTTGTAGTGATGACAAAATCATATCTTCAGATAAAGCGTTCGATAAAGTACTTGATGAAAGAATAGAACTTTGAATTATGGTTGAATAAAAGATGCAGATATCTATTTCGATCGGTTTTTGAGCCAAGTTTGGGAGAAACATAGAGATGGAGAAGATGACCGAAGAAGATGTGAAAAAGTACCTAGATCTCGCTTCAGACGTGATGAATATCAATAAAAATAACGTCTGGATAAATCATTATCGGGATTTCATCCCTTAATCCTCGTTATCACTGCGGATGATAAGGAAGCTGATGTGGTGTATATAAATTTCAAGAAGCCTAGCAACCCAGACGATTCTGAGTTGACCGATGACGATATCATTATTCGGTATGAGGAAGGAGAAGTCGTTGGGTTGACGATATTACAGGCGAGTAAAAGAAAAACTTGACTAGATTTTGGACTTGATTTTAAAACTCCGACCCACCCGCCCACCTCCGTTCCCCTAAAGATTTTTGACGAAACAGGTTTTTGGGAAGATTAGATATTGATGTTAGATCCTTTTTGTAGCTTCACCTAACGTCTATTGCGTGCAATTTATCGGAAACGGAGTTTCCGAAAGATATCAGGAACAAGTTCCTGAAATATGTACCTAACGTAGTTTGCGAAAAAATGAGGGATAACAAAGGTTTATTGCAAAGGAATCAAAGATTCCTTCTTTCACTCGGTCATAGACATTCGTGATGCGGAGAAATAGCGTTTGTTGGAAAAGTTGGGGAGTCATGAGTTAGGTTTGTGGTGATGCAAGTCTGGGTAAAGGGATAACAAAGGTTTATTGCGTGCGAAATGCGGTTGTTGGAAAAGGAATTTTGCGAAAGTAGGTAGAGGAAGATGTACAAAGGTAAGACAATAGCCGTCGTAGTTCCAGCCTATAACGAGGAAGGATTTGTCGGAGAGGTCATCGATACAGTTCCGGAGTATGTGGACAGAGTATATGTTATCGATGATGAATCCACAGATAACACGTGGTATGAGATCAGGACACATGCGAAAAAAGTCAATGAAAACTTTGAATTCGATGAGGAGGTGAAGAAAAACTATGATTTCGAACAGAAAGTCGTTCCCATCCAGCACAGCCAGAACAAAGGTGTTGGAGGAGCGATAAAAACAGGTTATCTTCACGCTCTAAGCGACGAGATCGATGTCACAGCGGTAATGGGGGGTGATGGACAGATGGATCCAGACAATCTTCCATTACTGTTAGATCCTATAGTAGAAGGGAAAGCCGATTATGCAAAAGGTAACAGGCTGTATCATTGGAAGTACAGGCAGGAGATGAGCAGGTGGCGGTTCTTCGGCAACGCCGTATTAACGTTTCTAACAAAGATAGCAAGCGGCTACTGGAAGACGATGGACCCGCAGAACGGTTACACAGCGATTTCAAAATACGCGCTGAAGAACGTCGGTATCAAAAACATGTTCGAGGATTATGGTTACTGTAACGATCTTTTAGTCAGGCTCAATACGAAGGACATGAAGGTCGCGGACGTTCCGATGGAAGCTGTTTATGGAGAAGAGGGCAGTCACATAAGGTACAGATCTTATCTTTTCAAAGTCTCGAGTATGTTGGCAAAGAACTTTTTCTGGAGGATGAAGACGAAGTATTTGTTACTGGATTTCAATCCGCTTGCTTTATTCTATCTTGTGGGTTCCGGTCTGGTCGGACTCGGAGTGCTCCAGGCTTTATGGGCTATTTACTTACGAGTTTATCAGAACTTCCCATTATTCATGCGCGGCTCTTTAGCCATACTCGTATTCATGATGGGCAGCATGTTCATCCTCTTCGCGATGCTGTTCGACATGCAGGCCAACGAGCATCTAGAGATGCAGGTGCATGAGTGATTCTAAGGGGTAGGCATAGATGGTAAGAGATTTCACGCTGAGCAAGTACAGGGAACTCTTGGAGTGTCTAGAGAAGAACGGGTATGAGTTCTGTAGAGTTGTAGACCATTTAAGAGGCGATGAAAAAATACCTTACGTGATCTTAAGGCATGACGTGGACAGGCAGAAGAGGAATGCGTTGAAGATGGCAAGATTGGAAGATAATTTAGGTGTGAATTCAAGTTATTACTTCCGATATCCCAAAACATTCGATGCGGATCTGATCGAAAGTATCAGTGATCTAGGTCACGAGGTCGGTTATCATTATGAGGCTTTCAGTAAAGCCGAAGGTGACGTGGATAAGGCCTTAAAGATCTTCAGCAAGGAACTCCAGAAATTCAGAGAGATGTTTGAAGTGAATACGATATGTATGCACGGAGCACCATTAAGCGATGTTGACAATCAGGACCTCGTTGAGCATCTCGATTTCGACAGAT
>JAFDTP010000026.1 GCA_019594195.1 Thermoplasmata archaeon | reverse complement strand
TCGGTGTACAAGGGCACGCCGAACGCCCCGGTTAGACCTAGCAAGGCTTAGTTACTAATACGTAATATATAAATTCAATGCTCCTATTTACTTCTCCATCAATCTGCCTTTTCAGAAACAGTATCCTGCCCGCGGGCTTATAGGGTGGGTAACCTTTTAATAGGGGGGATATTATGAACTGACCACTATGAAGAAACCCCGCAAAATCAAGGATTACTGTCCCTCCTGTGATACGCATACCGAGATGGAGGTATCTAGAGGTAAAAACCGACCAGGTAGTGAACTGAGAAAAGGTCAGAGAAGATTTAGAAGAGTCACATCTGGCTATGGTGGATTTCCATGGTCAAAACCATCTGGTGCAGGAAAACCAGTCAAAAGAGTATATCTAAAATACACTTGTACAGAATGCGGTAAAACATGGCAAAAGAAATGCCAACGTGCAGGAAGATTTGAATTTGAAGAGTGAACGGAGTTGATACCATGCCTGATGAGAAAAAATTTATCAAGATTAAATGTTCAGATTGTGAAAATGAACAGGTCACTTTCAAAAAAGCCTCCTCCGTCGTTGAATGTCTTGTCTGTGGCGCCCCACTCGTGAAACCGACTGGCGGATACGCAGAATTAAACGGCGAGATCATCGAAGAACTCGGTATAACAGAAGAGGGTGAATGATGGCTGATAGCGAGGAGTATGAATGGCCAGGAGAAGGAGAATTGGTCATATGTAATGTGAAGACCGTCAAGGATTTCGGTGCGTTTTTAAAACTGGAAGAGTACGGCGGTAAAGAAGGATTTGTCCATATCTCCGAGATATCTTCTGGTTGGGTCAAAAGGATACAGGACCATATCCAAGAAGGCGAAAAAAGGGTATGTAAGGTCCTGAGAGTTGACAAAAACAAAGGACACATAGACCTTTCCCTAAAACAGGTGAACGAACACCAGAAGAGAGAAAAGCTTCAGGCCTGGAAAAATCAGAAGAAAGCTGACAAACTCCTCAATATAGTCTCTGAAAGATACGGCAAAGATCTCGAAGAGTGTTATGAAGAATTCGGTTTTGAACTCAGCGACGTTTTTGGGAGTCTTTATAAAGCATTTGAAAAAGCTTCATTGGACTCAGGTATACTAAAAAAGGAAGGTTTCGAAGGCGACTGGATCGAAGATTTTGTAAGTGTTGCAGAAGAGAACATCTCACCACCGTATGTGAGTATCACCGGTTTCGTAGAGATATCTTCCTCAAATCCTGACGGAGTAGAGGACATCAAAGACTCTTTATCCGCTTTCGAAGATACAGAGGACTCCCATGTTGAGATAAGCTACGTAGCAGCCCCAAAATACAGGGTCGAGATAAGATCGGAAGATTACAAGATCGCGGAGGAGATCTTCGAGGACCAGGCTAAAAAAGCCGTGAAAAATATAGAGAACAACGGTGGGAATGGAAAATTCTATCGAAAATAGAATTTTATTTTTCCATCATCGATCTAACAGCTTTTTGTGATACCTTTCTCTTTCACTGAATATGCATCCACAATATCCCTGTTTGTAGAGATCCATCTCGTTAGCCATCTCATGATGTTTTTGGAAGCCATCTCTTAGGTCCTTATAAACGAACTTTACTTCGTTTTTTCTACCCACTTCTTCACCTACCTCTTGGATCAGCTCGTGATCCTGATAAGGAGATATAGTCAAAGTGGTCGAGAAAGCCTCGATATCTTTATCCGCGGCTATTTCTGCTGTTTTCCCGAGTCTGTTCATGTAGCAGACACGGCACCGGTTCTCTGACTCTAACGCCTCTTTAAGAAAACTCTCAAGTTTATATTCGTCTATATATATTATATCGATATCGGTCTGGCTATCATAGTCTTTCAGCGATCCGAATCTTTTTTCATATTCCTTAAAAGGGTGGATATTCGGATTGTACCAAAGAGCGGTTACTTGGTCAAATTCCTGTCTAAAGACTTCAGCGGAATAGGTCAAACAAGGTGCACAGCAGGTGTGCAGGAGCAGTTCCATGATATACAACTCTTAGAGGTCTAAAGAGACACGCTTTTTCTTTTCTTTCTTTTTCTCTTCCTTCTTCTCTTTTTCAGTCTCGAGTTCGGTCCCACAATTGGGGCACCTTCCTAGCTCCTCGGCACAGGTCTTTTGATATCCCTTACCACAGCTGCACAATACGAATTCACTACCCTTTTCGATCTCATCACCACACTTATCACAGGTCTTCGATTCCTCAGCGGTCTTGATCTCTGAACCCATACTGACTTTCAGGTCCTGTTCATCTTCGAAGACTTCATCATCGAATATCCTCAATGCACTAGAGATTATCACTGCGTTCTCTTTCTCAGGTTTGATCTTTACCTCGAGTTCTTTCTCTTCTTTGGCCTTCAATTTGTCATCGAGTTCTAACTCCTTTAAATCTCCGCCTCTGACCTCTATCTTTGGATCTTTGCCGAGGGCTTGGCCTTCGTTGATGAGATGAAGTCTTGTCTTGTTCCACTTTCCGATAGTCAGTGTATCCGGAACTTCAATTTTCAGTTTAGGGCTGTAATCCTGTAAAACGGCTTCCACCTTTTCATTAGCTCTTTTCATATCGCCGTATGCCTCTAAGATATCCCCTGACTTCTTTTTATCCTGGGCTGATTCGAATATTTCTTCCACTTCTTTCACAGAAGCACCAAATTTCTTAGCGTTCTTCATAGACTTTTGGACACGAGAGACCAGCTCTTTATACTCCCTCAACTTTTTGAGGCCGGAAATATCTTCGGCTTTTTGAACATTCTGTAGAGCTTTATTGGTATTATTGATGTCCAACAAAAATCTAGCTTTTTCCAGCTTTTTGACCGCCTCATCCACATCGTTTACTCCTTTGTCCTTTATCTCCTGTGCTAGACCGTTTATAACCTCTTTGACATCTGATTTATTCTCTCTGAGTTTCTTCTCCGCTTTTTTAACTTCTTTTTTAGCTTCTTTGTATTTTCCATTTTTAAAGAGTTCTTCTATCTCGTCTTTGCACTCTGATAGAGACGATATCTCCTTATCTTCCATCCTAAGTTCTTTGTGTATCACGTTTAAACTGTCCAAGAAAGATCTAAGATATCTGTGTATCTTCAACACTTTATTGAGCTCTTCGATAGTTTGAAGAGCGTTCTCCACTGCTTTAGGATAAAAACCGCTCTCGTAAGCTTGTTCACATCTCTTGAATTCCTCTTTAGCCTCGTCCAAAAGTACATTTTCGCTTTCTATCTTTTCGATCACGTCCCTGACTCTAGAAAGACTGTCTTTGGCTATTATTTTTTGTTTGTTTATCCTTTCGAGTTCACCTTCGCTCTGCATGGCGAACCTTAGCGTAGCTCCGAAATCGCCCCGTTTTTTGGCTTTTTTGGCTTTCTGCAGCTTGTTCTCCGCAAGAGCTGTATCTACGTCCTTGCTTCTCAATTCCTTTATCTTCTCCTCAAATTCTTTTATTATCTGCGTTACTCTGGCTTCTTTGGAACCTGCGATCTTCTCTTCAGCCATGTGTATCTTGTCGAGACAGTCAGAATATCTATCATTGATAAGATCATCACGAGCTTGATCCAAAATATCTTTTATACCGCCGGTCTCCGCACCCATGATCTTTGCCTTTTTTAGCTTGCCTTTCACTTCATCTAACTTCTCCCTGGCCTTCTCACCCTTATCTTTTTTGTTTTTGAGTTCGTCGACAACGTTCTCTAGAGTTTCTAAAGCCTCTAAAGACCTTCCCTGGTCTTTATAGGACTCCAGCTTTTTTAGATCACTTTTATGGTCTTCTACATCGAATCCCATCTTACCTGCTGCTTCTACAGATTCATTCACATCGCTGATCTTTTCGCCGAGTTTTTCAAGCAGGACCTCATCTAGTTCAGAGAGCTTTTTTTGCACCTTATCTTGAGCCTTTGAAATCCCCTCTTTTTCCTCGATCTCTTCGATCTCCTCTAATCCATCGTCGAAGTCTTCAAAGCCTTCCTCTATGATGTCCAGTTCAGCAATCCTTTCTAACCTTCTCTTCAACTCCTCTTTAATTTCGAAGAACTTATCCTCTTCCTCAAACTTCTTGAGTAGATCCAGCGCTTCTTCGGATTTTTTCATGGAATCGGAGTACTTCCTTGCCCGAAAAACCTCTTTTGCCTCTTCAAGTTTGTTTTTGATAGATCCTAATTCATCATCTTTTTTGTTACCTTCCAGCGATGAAAGTTTAGAGGCGCCTTCTTTTATCTTCTCGTAGGCCTCCTCTCTTTCTTGCCTTCTATTTCTCGCGTCCTCTAACACCGTGATAAACGACTCTATAGATTCAGTAAATTTGTAATCTTCGAGTTTCTTTTCAGACCTTTCAAATGTATTATTTAATTCACTCACATCGACTCCGGCTTTTTCAGCTTTCTTCAACTCCTCGCCCGATGCCTCCAGCAGTTCTTTTGTGAATTCAGGTATGAATTCGAGTAAGATATCAAGAGATTCCTTTGCTTCACCTTCCTCGATTCGTTTTTCCGCGTCATCAGCTCTATCCTGGTATTTTTCAATTTGGTATAATTCAAAGCCGATATCCTCAAGTCTTTTAACGCCGGCGGTAAATTCACGTAGGATCTTCTCGCTGATCTCTTTTGTACTTTCCTCCAGCTTATCCCTAGCGTCTTTTATGTTAGATGCGGCTTTTATCGTCGAATCCTCTTGAAGGTTATCCTCTACAGTTTTGACCAGTTCCTCTATCTCACGGAACATGTCATCTAGGTGACTTATCTCATCTAGTTCATCAGATATCTTTTCTTTTTCGTCGTGGACCTTGTCCAAAACTTTCTTCTCCACATTTTCTTTACCACTTATAGCCATGCTGGCCGCTTCCATATAGTCCGACGAAACGAGTTTCCTTTTACACTCGACCTGCTGCTTCGAAAGGTCACCAACATCCAAACCTAAATCCTTTGCTGTTTCATTGAGTTCTTCGAACTCATCCAATAAGTCCTGGACCTTAGACTTAGAGGTCTCTTCGATCTTCTCATCTAGTTCCTCAAGCTTAGAGACCGCTTTCTCAGGAGATTTTTTCTCCAGCATGGACCTTGCATCGTCGGTGAGTTCTCGCAGTGAAGAAAAATCTTCGTTCAGAGTTTCTTCTAATGTATTTATCTCTTCACTCTTATTCTGTATCTCATCTTTTATTTCATCTAATTTCTTTGTAAGGTCTTGAACTTTTTCTCTACCTTTTCTTGCCCATTCGAGTGCTTCCTTATAATCATCATTTTTTAGGCAATTTCTAGCTTTTTTCAAAAGTTCCATGGGCCTTTCGATGTCTGCACCCATCTCCTTAGCCTTGATGAAGTCTTCTCTAGACTCAGCGATCGTGTTCAAAACCTTGTCAAATTTCGCTTCCTCGATCTTCTCAAAAGAATCTTCTAAAATATCTTCGAGCTCAACGACATCGTTTTTTTCCAGAAGGTCCTCGGCTTTATCCCTCAATTCTTCAAATGGTTCGGTGGGTGCACCTATATCCTTCGCTTCTTCTATCTCTTTTTCTAGAGTTTCTACCCCCTCTGAAAGTATCTCTTCGCAATATATTCTGTTGACTTCTTCGGATTTTTCGTCTATTATCCTCCAACCTTCGATCAAGTTCTCATCTATTTTCGACTTGCCTTTTTCTAGTGATCCTTCGATATCTTCAAGGTGTTCTCCCTCATCCCGTAATCTTTCTATTCGCTCCTCTAAAGTCTCGACTATCTCTTTGATGTGACCATCAACATCCCCCTCTAGAGCCTCTTTAGCCTCGCCTAGTAAAGAGAAAGCTCTCTTGTAATCATCGGCCTCAAAGGAATATTCTGCCTTGGAAAGCAGTTCCTGCGTGTCCTCGATGATCCGGCCTTTGCCCTCGAGTTTATCAAAAAGTGACTCGAGATTCAATATCTCGTCCTCGAGTTTTTCTTCCAATACTTCGTCGATCTTTTCGTCGACTTCTATAGCTTTATCAAGTGCTTTTTCCATATCAGCTTCTTGGATCATCTCCTCAGCTTCATCCATATCTTCTTTCAATGATTTTATATTATCATCGTCTTCGATTTCATCGAGAGTATCTCGTATAGGATCGAAGATATCATCTATTTTAGACGAAACGACATCTTGTATCTCTTCGATTATATCGCTAAAGATGTCGAATGCTTCCTCAAAATCTTTATCATCTAACTTTTCTTCACCTTCTTCGAAGTTAGCTTTCAAACCTTCGAGATCGATATCGGATTCTAAAGAGTCGATGCTTTCTAAGACCTCTTCCGCCCTTTCTTTCTGGTTTTGAGCCTCTTCTTTCATCTCGGCGGTTTTCTTCGCCTTCTCTTCCATTTCTTTTGCGAGTTGTCTAGCTTTGAGATATTTACCGCACACTCTTTCACCCCTGGATTATTAAGACATACTTAGCATTTCCAAATTCCATAAATATCTTGGGTCCCAAACACCCATAACAAAGGTGTTTATTGTTTTTTCTGCTTATAGAGACTATTAGGGTCTTCTCTATGCATTTGGAAAATTAATAATTTTTGGGTATGTAGCCTAGTAAAAAGAAGATATCGGAACTCTAAATATCGATATGGACCTGCTACTACGATAAAGAAGGATGTACACTCCAAAATCTTTTTATCTTCCTTATATTTCTCGATATTGAGAAAGGTGGATAATATGGAGCTCGTAGAATGTGTACCTAACTTTTCAGAGGGGCGTGATCAGAGCGTTATAAACGATATCACAGATCAGATCGAGGCTTTCGACGATGTAGAGGTCAAGGATATTGATATGGGAGAAGACACTAACAGGACCGTTGTCACCTTCGTCGGACCTCCTGAAGGTGCGAAGAAAGCTGCTTTCGAAGCGATAAAGAAAGCAGCCGAACTGATCGACATGAGCCAACACGAGGGGAGCCATCCTAGGATGGGAGCCACAGATGTATGTCCTTTCGTACCGGTAAAAGGCACCACGATGGAAGACTGTGTGAAGATAGCTAAAGAACTCGGGGCTAAGGTAGGAGACGAGCTAGATATCCCGGTTTATCTTTACGAAGAAGCCGCTTCGGAGCCTAAAAGAGAAAATCTTGCCGCCATAAGGAGCGGCCAATACGAAGGACTCGACGAAAAGCTTCTAGATCCAGAGTGGGAACCCGATTACGGACCGGCAGAATGGAACGATAAAGTCAAAAAAACGGGAGCTACGGTGATCGGTGCAAGAGAGTTCTTGATAGCTTACAATATAAATCTAAATACGAAGAACAAAAAGATCGCATGGGACATAGCTCTCGAGATGAGGAGGAGAGGAAGAGCTAAGAGAGAGAACAGTCCGGACCAGCACTATTGGAAGGGCAGTATAGTCAGGTACGGGGATGAAGAGTTCCCGTGCGGTGAATGTGAGTTCGTAGGCGATTCATTTCAGGAAGTCAAAGAACACACTGAAAAGGAACATGGTTATGATCTGAAAGGATTCCTTGAGAAAGAGTACGATTACGATGTTGATGATCTTGCGGGTAAAGCGGTCAAACAGAGAGGGAAATTCGATCACTGCAAGGCTATCGGCTGGTATGTCGATGAATACGAGAGGGCTCAGATATCCGTAAATCTCACCGATTTTAAAGAAACCAGTCTGCACGACGTATATGAATTTGCAAGGGGAAGAGCCAGAAAGATGGGAGTTAGAGTGACCGGGAGTGAGATAGTCGGATTGGCCCCCTATGAAGCCCTCCTTCAGACCGGTAAATATTACCTCGAAAAGATGAACCAGACCAAAGGTATCCCTGAAGAAGATATAATAGAGACTGCGATACAATCACTCGGTCTGAGAGATGTTGCAGAGTTCGATCCAGAAGAGAAATTGATAGGAGGTCCTATGAAACCAGATGATGCCCTTGTAGAGATGGATATCGAAGATCTCGTCAACGAAGTCTCTAGAGATTCTTCCACTCCGGGAGGAGGGAGCATCGCAGCCCTATCTGGTTCTATCGGTGCAGCTTTATCCTCCATGGTGTCTAATCTATCTACAGGGGGAAGAGGTACTGAAGATATAGATCCTTTACTTATGCCAGTGGCCGAAGAGGCACAGGAGTTGAAGGACGAGTTGTTGAAAGCCGTGGATGAAGACACGAACGCTTTCGACAAGTACATGGAAGCCAAAAGGATGCCTAAGTCTACAGAAGAAGAAAGAAAAAAGAGAAAAGAGGCTATGCAGGAAGGTTTGAAACACGCTGTTGAAGTTCCGATGGATACCGCTAAAACTTCCGCAAAAGTCATAGATCTCGCTGACAAGGCAGCTGAACACGGAAAGAAAGATGCAGTGAGCGACGCACTGGTCGCGGCACAGATGGCGTATTCAGGCGTTGTAGGCGGGATAGCTAATGTCAAGATAAACCTAGGTGACATAGAAGATGAAGATTTTGTTGAAGAGATGCTTGAAGAGTGCGAAAAGCTGAAAGAAGAATACGGGAAGAAAAAGTCTAAAGTGATACAGAAAGCAGAAGACAGGTTGTAGAGCGGTTCTCAAAACCTTTTCTATCATTTCTCTTTAAAAAAGTTTTAATCTGCCCGGATATTATACCTAATTGATGTTAGAAGGTGAACTCAGAAGGATAACTTCCGAAAATGTTTCGGACGTGATATGCTGTCCCGGTGGTCTCGAAGTCGAACACACAGATTTTTCCTGTGACATCTCTCCCGTTCTGAAATGGAGAAGGGAGTTGCTAAAACACGGGATGGAAGGCATCGTCCTTTACCAGGAGGGAAAACCTACAGGTTTCATAGAATACATGCCTGTAGAAAAAGCGCCTTATCCTATCGAAGGGGAAAACCTCGCGGTTATAATGTGTTTTCACTGGGCATCTCGAGGTCAAGATGATGAGCATCAAACTGTTGAAAAAGAATTGTTGGAAGCAGCGATAGACAAGATGAAAAGTGATTTTGAAGGCGCTGCCGCGATAGCATGGGATCATCCAGTACACTTTACTATAAAGATGTTCGAAGATGTAGGTTTTTCTGAAGTGGATTCTCAAGACTACATCTCATTGATGTGGATGCCCTTCGATCCGAAAGGAAAGAAACCTGAGTTGTTGGGACCGAATTTCGAGCCCGAGGATCTCTTGGAAAAAGGAAGATTAACCGTAGAACTCGGTTACAGCAATAGATGCCCCTACAGTATAAACGACCATGAAAAGGTAAAAAAAGCCGTTTCAGAATTGGATGATGACAGGATCGTATTCCGAGCTCACAGGATAGACACGAAAAAAGAAGCTGTAAAGTTCTCGAAAAGAGGTTGGGACTGGAACTGGCTCTTCTTGAATGGAGAGGAGATCGAACACATGAGGAAGAGCAAGGAAGAACTAAAGCATCTCATCGTGAAGGAACTTGAAGAATTGGATTAAAACGACCAACAACATACAAATAAGGATTTTCACATAATTTAGTGACGATGAACTTAATCAACGAGATATTAGACCAAGGCATCGACAAGATCTCCCAACAAAATTATTTTGAACTGATAAAGCAGGCAAAAAACGCCTTAGAAAATGAAAACCTCGTGGAAAAGGATGAAAACGAATTCTTCGTAGTCGGAGACACTCACGGTGATCTACGATCAGCTAAAGTACCCGCTGACAGAGCTCTCAAAGAAGACATGCCGATAGTTTATCTAGGTGATTATGTTGATAGAGGGGAAAAACAGCTCGAAAATCTGGCCTATGTATTATCTATGAAGATACAGGAGCCAAAAAAGGTGATACTGTTAAGAGGAAATCACGAGACCGAAAGTATGAACCAAAAGTATGGTTTCTTAAATGAAGTGAATAGGAGATATTCTAGGGATCTCTTCGCAGAGATACTCGACCTTTACGAAAAGATGCCTGTGGCTGCGGTCATAGCTGGAAAATATTTTGCTGTCCACGGCGGCATACCTAATGGAGTCACTTCACTATCTCAAATAGATGAACTCGATCACGACGACGATCTATACAGAGAGATGTTCTGGAATGATCCGAGCGAAGATATCTGGGAGTTCGCCCCCAACCGCAAAAGAGGTGGATTCGAGCTCTACGGAGAGGGTGCTGTGAAAGACTTTCTAGAGGAGAACGGGCTTTCCATGATCATCAGGGCCCACGAAGTTCATAAAAAAGGATACAAATACTATTTCGATAAAAGACTTCTATCCATATTTTCTGTGTCAAATTACAGAGGAGGGAACCAAGGAAAATATGCTCACGTTAAAGATCCCAAGATAGAGTTGATAGACAATCCTTAGTCATAAGAAGTCCAACAGCTCTTTTAGATCATTGATACCGTCATCGTATCTACCTTCTCTATCCAAAAGATATGACCTCATACCAGCTTCTTCAGCAGGGATCTTATCGTTCTCCAGATCATCTCCGATATGCACCACACTTTTGGGTTCGACTCCGATATCCTCACAAACCTTGCGGTAAACAGCAGGAGTTTTACTGCTCATCTCGAAGTCGGAAACCGAAGAGTAAAGTCTAGAAAAATGAGCTTTAAGCTCTCCAAGACCGACCTCTATGAACATCTTGATACCGTTGGATATGACTATCAGCTCGTACTCGCTAGAAAGCTCTTCCACGACCTCGACCGCATCATCGTATAGTTGGTAATCTTTTCTATATATTTCTAGGACCTTCCTAGGTTCTTCTTCAAATCCATACTTATCAAACCAATATTCGGGCTGATACCACCTTATGTCGTCTCTGCCCATCTCATCGTACTCTTCCAACAATTCTTCCTCAGCCTTTTTCCTACCCAAACCGGATCTTTCAGAGTACATCTCAGGGATCAGTTTCAACCAAAAATCGTCGGCAAAGCTCTTGGGTATCAAAGTCCCGTCCACGTCGAAGGAAACTACGGCTACATCGTGCTCTTGATCGATAAACATCTATATCATGCCTTGGATAAATAGAAAAAATAGAAAGATTTAGAGGATTTTAGTCATCTCTCAACATCGGCATGTTTATATCGTGCCCTCTAGCGAATTCTCTAGCTTTTTCATATCCTGCATCCGCATGCCTAACCACACCGATCCCTGGATCCGTCTTGAACACTCTTTCGATGTTCTCTCTAGACTTCTTCGTGCCGTCGGCGACTACTACCATACCAGCATGGGTCGAAAGGCCTATACCTACTCCGCCACCGTTGTGTATGGATATGCTGTCGGCTCCGGCACTCGTATTCAACATAGCGTTCAACAAAGGCCAATCTGCAACCGCATCACTCCCGTCCTTCATGTTCTCCGTTTCCCTGTTCGGACTCGCAACGCTTCCGGTATCTAGGTGATCTCTAGTTATCGATATAGGTGCTTTCAGTTCACCTTCTTTGACCATCTCGTTTATCCTTTTAGCGAACTTCTCCCTTTCGCCGTATCCCAACCAACATACTCTAGCGGGAAGACCTTCCCACGGCAGGTTCTCCTGCGCAAGATCGATCCAATTCACCAATTGTTCGTTGTCGGAGAAAAGTTCCTTCACAACTTCGTCAGTCTTCAATATATCTTGAGGATCGCCAGATAAAGCCATCCATCTGAATGGGCCTCTACCTTCACAGAACATCGGTCGGATGTAAGCCGGAACGAAACCAGGATAGGCAAAGGCGTTCTCTAAGCCCGCCTCGTACGCCTGACCTCTCAAGTTGTTGCCATAATCAAAGGCGATCGATCCCTCTTCCTGCATCTTGACCATGGTCTTGCAGTGCAGCTTCATCGACTCCATGCTCCTCTCCTTGTACTCCTCTGGATCGGACTCTTTGAGATCCAGCGCCTCCTGATAGGTCATATCTTTGGGAAAGTAAGCCATCGCGTCGTGGGCACTTGTCTGATCAGTCACCATGTCGGGAACGATGCCTCTATCCAATATCTCGGGATGTGTTTCTGCGGTATTGCCTATGAGGGCAACAGCTTTAGCCTCTCCCTCTTCCTTTGCATTCTGACAGACCTCTAAAGCCTCGTCGAGATCTTCGAGGACAACGTCACAATATCCCGCATCCAATCTTTTCTCTGCCCTATCTGGATCTATCTCAACGACTAAAGCGACACCACCATTCATCTTTATCGAAAGAGGCTGGGCTCCTCCCATGCCTCCTAATCCACCGCTTAAACAGAACTTACCTTGTAGATCGCCGTCGTAATGTTTCCGAGCGGCGGCAGCAAAGGTCTCGTAGGTGCCTTGTATTATGCCCTGCGTACCGATATAACACCAGCTCCCTGCGGTCATCTGACCGTACATCATCAGTCCTAGATCTTCGAGCTCGTAAAATTTATCCCAGTTGGACCATTTTGGTACAAGGTTTGAATTAGCTATCAAAACCCTAGGCGATCTTTCATGGGTCTGAAATATCCCTACGGGTTTACCGCTCTGAACGATTAGAGTCTCATCGTTTTCTAGTTCTTTCAAACTCTCGACTATACGCTCATAACATTCCCAGTTACGAGCTGCTTTACCCGAACCACCATACACTATAAGATTATCCGGGTCCTCAGCATTTTCCAGATTGTTTTTCAACTGTCTCAGCATGGCCTCCTGTTTCCAGCCCTTGCAGGTCAATTCAGTACCTCGGGGAGCCTTTATGTCTACCATCATAAACACCTATATCCTTTCAGTTGAGTTAAAAGAGAAAAGAGTATAAAAAATTAGTCATCAACAAAAGATTTGGATACTTTTTGATGATCATTCGTTGAACAATGTAGGTAATCTTTCTATTATATCTTCAGGGATAAGACCCCATTTCAGTTCGTCGAAGACTTTATCTCCGGCTCTACATGTCATGTATACCCCGATCCTACCGGAATTGAAGGCACTGACTCCTTTGCTCAATAAGGCTGCTATGACACCTGCCAAGGTATCACCCGTTCCACCGACAGTCATGCCGGGATTTCCAAAGTCGTTCGATCTGTTATCTTTGCCGTCGGTTATATAATCCTCTTCACCCTTGACCACCAGAACTAAAGAGTTCCTTTCTGCGAACTCGTCGGCCTTATCACATATCTCTTCATCAGTTACCTCTTGTTCGAGCAACATCTCGAATTCGCCTCTATGCGGAGTAAGAACGGTCTGTTCGTCCGATACGTTCCGACCGCCTCTCAAAGCTTTAAGGGCATCAGCGTCTATGACCATAGGGTGGTTCAAATCCTCGATCAGCCTCTCAACAGCGTGCAGGGTATCTTCATCATCACCTAGACCTGGGCCGATCAAGATCGAATCACAATCTCTTGCGATCGATATTATCTTATCGACGTGCTCTTCTCTCAATTTTTCGCCCTCAAGCGGATGGACTAAAAAATCAGGAGAATAGCTGGATACGGTCTCACAGATAGAGGATGGTACGGCTAGATGAACGAGGTCCACTCCCGTCCTGTAAGCCGCCATCGAGGCTAAGACAGGCGCCCCCGTATAAGGTCCTCCTCCGATCACAAGCAGGTTTCCGTTCTCACCTTTATGGGAATCGGTCCGAGGTCCGGGATAAAGTAATAATTCACCAGGTCCAGTATGATCGATAGCCTCCTGAGGTATGCCTATATCTTTTATCTCTATCTTGCCAGAATTCTCTATATCCATACCCTCTTTGATGTCATGAAATGTTACCGTTAGCTTTGGGCTAACGCTGATATCAGATCCTAGACCACTCGGTACGTCGATGGATACTACCGGATTTTCCAGACCATTGATCTTCTTGATAATGCTCCTGTAAGGTTCCCTGATATCACCTTTGATCCCGGTGCCGAGCATGGCATCTACGATTATCGTGTTCCTATCTATATCGGACCATTCCAACTCTTCTACAACTTCTCCATCGAACCTCTCAAAATTTTCTGCAGCGATCTCACTTTTGATGTCTTTTTTGGTCTTGACCAAGTGGACCATGATATCTGCCCTTTCCCATTCCTTTCTCAGCAAGCGGGCAGCTACATAGGCGTCTCCTCCATTATTTCCAGTACCGCACAGGAAGAGAACTGGTCTTTCAGAAAATTTATCCAATATGACTTCTACGAGCTTCTCTCCAGCGTTTTCCATCAGTTCTTCAGGAGGTACACCTCTGTACTCAGCATTCCGATCGATAACGGGCACTTCTTCAAAAGATAACATCGTTACACCTAAGTGAAGTTAAAACATAAAAAATTTCGGAGTTCATATCCTAGGTCCGATCATAGACCACATCAAGAGGAATAGAACCGTAAGAGCCAAGGCGTAGGTCATCCCTTGCGATAATTTCTCCCCAGTTTCTTCTTTCAAGCCCAATCTATCAGATAGAGCTTCCACAGCATCTTTGAACAGGTGGCCTCCGTCTAGAGGTACAGCAGGGAGTGCATTGAAAAGTCCCAATAAGATATTCAGCCAAAATATCCAGTATAGAGAATTTGCCACGATCCAAAATCCAGATGTCGGCAGAGCGGACAAAACGCCGGTGACTTCATACTGTTCGGCTATCTCAGCAGGTAGGGGAGATAAACCAAGTAATGGAAGAGATATGTAAGCAGCCGCATTTTGTATTATTTCGGTCCTAGATTCTGCACCTGAAAAAGGTCTAGACAGCAATTTGGGTATCCAATCGGCCTCCTGAGTTGATAAACCGAAATAACCCACATCGATACCCATCCTACCGTCCTCAAGAGTTAGGGTGGTATTCCCGATGGTATAATCACCGGCTTCCTTCCGTTGATAGGTTATTTCCAAATCATCCTCATCCTGCTCTTCAAGAGCATCGGTGAAATCGTTCCGGTTCTTTATGGGCTCACCTTCTATCTCGTAAAATATATCCCCGAGCTCTAGGTCCGCTTCATCGGCGGGTGAGCCATCCAGGATCCTGTTGATAACCAATCCTGCTGTTAGGTTCTTGTAGTTGTACTCTTCATCGCCTCCGAGGGTAGTGACGTTGACCTCCTTCATCCGAGGTACATCTATAGATTCCAAATCCGCCTGATTTCTAACATCTACGTCATCTATATTCAGTATCTGCTCATATGACCGCATACCCGCCTCTTCAGCAGGTGAGTTCTCTCCGATCCTGGTGATCATCGGTCCGTCCTCTTTTGGAGAGACTGAACCCATGAACGCCATAGAAAATATCAGTACGAGGACGATCGCGAGTATGATATTCGAGGTGGCACCGGCGGCGAACATCCTGTCTCTTTTGAGTCTATCCGTTTTTTCCAATTGATCTTCGTCCGGTTCGACGAATGCACCGAGAGGTACAACTAAGAATATCAAACCGAGAGATTTTATATCTACATCTGCAGCCCTCGAAAGTATACCGTGAGAGAATTCATGGACGATTATCCCTACGGCGAGAGCTAAAATGCCGTAACCAACAGGTATGAACGGATTTATACCGGGAATAACCAATATCTCATCGGCCTGAGGTGCTTGCTCAGCAGGTATCTGGGTAGCCACATATGCGTTCCATCCCACCAATATGAAGATGAGTACCATGGCTATGGCGACTATAACGAGACCTAAGTTACCATATATCTCCCAAAAGCGCTTTTTTTGAGCTATCTTCTCTATCATATCCTTGCCCTTTTTGGTCTTCCACATAAGAAGAGGGCCTGATAATTCCATACCAAAGGGCTCTAATAAATCGAATTTGTCTAAAAGAGCCATCACTCCTATAAATCCAAAAATTATGATCAGCGCATATATCATTCCTGTACTCAACATCTAATAACACTCCTCTAGGCCGATATTTAATTATTTTCCTGAGTCATCATAAGTTCAATAGAAACACCAATATAAATGATGTGGTGGTCAAGATCAACATCGAAAGCGTGATCTTCCTAGACAATCCCTTACTATATGTTCTCGCTATCAATACTTTTGATATAGAACCGAATCCGAAAGCCAAAAGCATTGTCGAAAGAGCCGTGGTCCCGCTGATCTCTCCAGTGATATACAGAGTGGAGATCGAGGCGGAAACAGATGTCGTAGATATCAGACCTCCGACCGAAACCATGTAAACACCATACGCGCCCATGTAGTTCTGTAGATAGTAACTAGAGACCCATATTATACTGAATAGAAGACCGAATTTAGTTGCAGGGATAAGCGCGAACGGTGAACCTAGGTCTAATCTAGCCCTTTCACTTCTTTTTTTCTCTCTCTGGATTTTTTTCCTGTAAAGTATTACGTAGACGAGGGTGATCGATATCAATATCGTCAGAGGTATGACGAATCTCCTGCCAAGTCTGATACCTCCTACTGTCAGTATTATGACATAATCTTTGATGAACATCGAGAGATTTGACAGATGTATGCCCAGTGCAGAACTAAATTTCCCTTTCAAACTTTTGGATCTCTGAGAGATAGAAGCGGTAGCCGCGGCCGAGCTGACCAAGCCCCCGATGAATGCTGATATCTGGATACCTTTTTTAGCCCCATATGTTTTCATCACCAGATAACTCAAAAAAGATATACCAGAAACGAATAGAACCATAGTCAAAGCTTGCAGAGGATCAAACACCCTGCCCGGTCCAACTAGAGGATGGATAGGTCCGAGTGTGTAAGTTATCGGCAAAAGTATACCGGCGACTATCAAAAAGCGCACCGCACTTAGGAACTCTTCCCTTGAGAGTATTTCTGCGAACCGATGAAGTATCCTTTTTGAGGAGGTCAAAGCCAAAAGGAACGAACTGGCGACCAACCCCAAGAATGGTTGTCTGTATCCGAAGATCATACCTATCAGTAAAGTGATGACGAGGGCACCAGAGGTGGTCAATCCTATAGATCCCTTCTTATATCTAAACACAGGTATCAAAAGGAACAGAACAGAAAAGATGATCACCGTGGTGGTAAGGAGAAGGCCTTCTCCTTCGAATAAGTTCACCAAGAAGAAACCGGTGATAGAAACTAAAGCGAAGGTCCTTATACCCGCCCCTTTGACCTCATCTTCTTTAGAGGCCATCATCGTTCTCTCGATGCCCACTAAGATCCCAACTAAAAGGGCAAAAATAAAGGATAAAATTACCGATAACGATATCTGATCCATCATCATCTAGTGGTTAAATAGTCTGAAATCGTATAATTTTTTCGTAACACATCTACACCTACACAAAGGGGCTTACAAAAGGTTTATATACTTCTCCAACGTATCATTACAACAAGAATATAACAACATCTTATTGTATAGTGTTGGTGAAAACATGAAAGCGAACGAAAAAGTGTTGAAAGTAGCGGAAGCGCGTTCCAGTGACGTGGGAAGAGGTCTAGCGAGGATAGATCCCGAAGTCAAAGAAAAACTAGGGCTGAAGAGTGGAGATATCATATTGATACATGGAGACAATATCACGGCTGCGAAAGTATGGGCTGGTGACGAGAGTGATAGAAATACTGGGATCATCAGAGTAGATGGACCCACGAGGAGGAATGCTGGTGTTAAGATCGACGAAAAAGTCGGTATAGAAAAGGTCGAAACAGTACCTGCGAACAAAGTGACTTTTGCACCTACACAGCCTGTCAGATTGATGGGAGGGGAAGAATATCTTAGAAAACAGGCGCTTAGAGATAGACCCATAACAAAGGGGGATACTATAACTTTGAACATCATGGGTAATAAGATCGAACTGGTCGTCAAATCATTCAGTCCTTCTAAAAAGGCAGTTATAATCAAACCGGATACTACCCAGGTGACCATATCTGAAAAGCCGATAAGTAAAGAAGAGATAGCAAGGGCGCCGCGTGTATCCTATGAAGATATAGGGGGGCTGGAACAAGAGGTAGAAAAAGTAAGAGAGATGGTCGAGTTACCTCTTAGGCATCCTGAACTCTTCGACAAAGTGGGGGTAGAAGCGCCTAAAGGTGTTCTCCTTCAGGGCCCTCCCGGAACGGGTAAAACACTCATGGCAAAAGCCGTAGCCAGTGAAACCGATGCGAATTTCTACACGATAAGCGGTCCAGAGATCATGTCGAAGTACTACGGAGAAAGCGAAGGTAAATTGAGGGAGATATTCGAAGAGGCTGAGGAGAATCAACCTTCGATAATATTTATCGATGAGTTGGATTCCATAGCTCCGAAAAGGGACGAGGTCTCCGGAGAAACAGAAAGAAGAGTAGTGGCGCAGCTCTTATCTCTGATGGACGGTCTGAAAGCGAGGGGTAAAGTCATAGTTATCGGAGCGACAAACAGAGCACATGCCTTAGACCCGGCTTTGAGAAGACCCGGAAGATTCGATAGGGAGATAGAGATCGGTATGCCTGACCGCGAAGGTAGAAAGGAGATATTGGAGATCCATACACGAGGTATGCCTTTAGCGGATGACGTAGATCTCGATAATTTAGCCGCTCACACACACGGCTATGTCGGGGCAGATATAGAGGCCCTAGCTAAAGAATCCGCCATGAACGCCCTGAGAGATGTTCTACCAAACATTGATCTCGAAGCTGAAAAGATACCTTCAGAGACCATGGAAGATCTAGAGGTGAATAGTGAACACGTCAACCAAGCGCTCAGGGAGATGGAACCTTCATCGATGAGAGAGGTCGTCATAGAGACGCCAGATGTGACTTGGGAAGATGTCGGCGGATTAGAGGATGCTAAGCAGGAATTGAGAGAAGTTGTAGAGTGGCCTCTGCAGTACGAGAACTTATTCGAACACATGGAAGCAGAAGTTCCTAAAGGCATACTTCTAAGAGGACCTCCAGGAACCGGTAAAACCCTGATAGCTAAAGCAGTAGCGAATGAAAGCGACGCCAACTTCATATCGGTCAAAGGACCCGAATTCTTCTCAAAGTGGGTCGGAGAGAGCGAGAAGGCTGTGAGGGAAACTTTCAGGAAAGCAAGACAGGCAGCTCCGACGATAGTTTTCTTCGATGAGATCGATGCTTTGGCCCCAGAAAGAGGATCTAGTTCAGACTCTAACGTTTCAGAAAGAGTCATATCGCAGCTTCTTACAGAGCTCGACGGACTGGAGGCGCTCCACGACGTGATAGTGATAGGAGCGACTAACAGACCTGAATTGATCGATCCGGCTCTGCTTAGACCCGGAAGGTTCGACAGGAGCATCCATGTAGGTATGCCGGATAAGGATACCAGGAAGAAAATATTCAAGATACATACCAGGGATAGACCTTTAGACGACGACGTCGATCTAGATGCTCTAGCTAAGAAGACCGATGACATGAGCGGTGCCGATATAGCTTCGATATGCAATGAAGCGGTGATGCTCTCTATCAGGGAAACTGTACAGGGCGGTGAAGGTGATGACGAGGAAGCGGTAAAAAAGAGTAAGATAAAACAGAAACACTTCAACGATGCCTACAATAAAATCAAGAAGAAGAAAGAACAGAGCGATGAAGGAGAACAATTCACTGAAGGACCTAGAGCTTATCACTGAGGAATATCCAAACCCTTTTTTTTCTTTTTAACATTAGTTTTAATAAGATTGATCTACCTTATACTTCTGTGATCTAGATGGAGATATCTTATCCAGAGGAAGAAGTAGAGATACCGCTCGATTCTAATGAAAATCTACTGATGCCAGAAAGATATTATGACAATATAAGGGAAAGTATCGATTTTAAGGTTAGAGATTATCCTTCCCCGACAGCTAAAGTGTTAAAAGATAAGATCGCAAAACATCATGGAGTTAATGAAGAACAAATAGTAGTAGGTAATGGATCAGATGCCATTCTAGACACTATAACAAAATGTTTCACAGACGAAAAAAAAGCTTTAGGCTATTTTCATCCTTCATACGAAATGTATCCATTCTTCGCCTCAAGGAACAGGAGACGGTCACTAGAGATACCGCTTAATGCGGATTTTTCGATGCCGTCACCGCACGAATATTTAGAGGAGTTGGACACATTGATCATCTGTTCGCCCAACAATCCTTCTGGGCTATCAGTTGGATCGGACAAGATAAAGTCGATCCTTAAAGAGGACTTGCTTATAGTTATAGACGAAGCATATGCGGAGTATTCCGATCAGGATTTTATGCCTTTATTGAAAGATCATGAAAATCTCATACTGGTTAGGACTTTCTCGAAGGCGTGGGGATTGGCCGGTATAAGGGTAGGATACGCTATGAGTTCCAGCAAAAGAGGTATCGAATTGCTGGAGGATATGCTACCCTATAATGTGAACAGTCTCTCTATCGAAGCCGCTTTGGCAGCTCTAGATAATGAAGATATCATGAAGGATTCTGTAAACAAAACGATACAGGAAAAAAATCAGCTTTCGATGGAGTTGGAAGAAAGGAGTTTCAATCCGCTGCCCTCTGAGGCTAATTTCATACTTTGCAAGACACCTTCCTCGATAGATCCAAAAGAACTTTATGAAGGATTATTGGAGCGGGGTATCAGGATAAGGACCTTTGAGGAGCCCAGGCTCAAAGATCATGTGAGGATCACTGTAGGTGACAGAGATATCAACGATCGACTTTTGAGAGATATAGACGAACTGATCTAGATCATCTCTAAGATGTCCAGTATCCTCCTCATCACTATCGCTATGAAAGCTATGATACCTACCTGGATGAATATGTCCATACGATAAGCTATCGAGGGCTTTATGTATATGCTGGAAAGTTCTCTGGCTATAAGGATGCCTATGAGTATCATTATGATAAATAATTCAGTTCCGTGATCCCCTACTAAAGTCAGGACCAGTGCAGTCCAGATCGTCATAGATAAAGATAATTTCTGGGAAAACAGCATCAGATCTCCTCCAGGTCGTACTTGACATGCTTACCTTCGACCTCAAAATCAAGAACTCTTAAAGGTTCAGATAATGATTGAGCCGCGGCTGTCAAATAAGAACTGCAGATAGGACATCCGGTCCTAGTACATATATCTGTAGAGATATCCCTTAGATCATCACAATACTCAAAATATCTCCCGTGTGTGATCCTGACTTTGACCTTGCCGTCTTCTCTTCTGATGCTGAAAGACTTAGCTAAACCCATGCCTTCGCTAAGGTGTCCCATACACTCTCTGCCGCTTTCCAAGCCTCCGCTCTCGATGTCATACTCGAGTCTCTGTTTAGCCTCTTTCAGGAGAGGGAGACCGGGAGGATCGATGGACATCCCGACTTTACCTTTACCCAGTGATACGACAGTTATCTCATCGTATAGAGCAGGTAAACTATCGATCTCACCAGCAGGGACGTAGACTTTAGATTCTGTAAGATCACGAGTTGGCGGTACGTGTACGCCCTTATCGGCGACCTCTAGATCTTCAAGTATCTCGTGATAAGAAAGTACACCACTTCTGAGACTTGCCAGAGATACATCCTCTTCCACCGTCGGTGAATTGACTATCAGGAGGGTAAAAATACCTATGAAAAGGGAAGCTAATGCAGCGTTGATATGATCCGTGAAAAAGAAAAGATAG
>JAFDTP010000185.1 GCA_019594195.1 Thermoplasmata archaeon | reverse complement strand
GTTGATGCAGCTCGAGATACCCTATGACAGTGAAGAGGCTATAGAGAAAGCGCACCAAGTCATGGAATTCATCCAGGATAAGAGCAAAGAAGTGAGCAAACGGATAGCTGAAGAGCGAGGAAGGTTCCCTAACTGGGACGAATCAGAATATGATGAACCCATGAGGAACGCCACCACGACAACTATAGCACCCACGGGGACCACAAGTATGATAGCTAATGTCAGCGGAGGTATCGAGCCTATATTCGCTGTTTCTTACATCAAGAACGTTCTAGAAGGAGAGAGCATGGTGATGCCTGATCCCGTTTTCGAGGAGTTCGCAAAAGAGATGGGTTTCTACAGTGATGAATTGATGGAAGAGATAGCGAAGGTGGGTTCAGTTTCTGATATAGACGAAGTTCCAGATGAGATAAAGCCTCTTTTCAAGACCGCGCTGGAGATCACTCCAGAATGGCATATCCGTATGCAGGCCGCTTTCCAGGATCATGTGGACAATGCCATCTCTAAGACGGTGAACTTTCCTAACGAAGCTTCTGAGGAAGATATCAAAGAGGTTTATGACCTTGCCTATAGCCTGGAATGTAAAGGTGTTACGGTTTATAGGAGCGGGTCTAGACAAGAACAAGTTATGGAAGTCGAAGGGGAAAAAAAACTTTTTTCTTTCTTTAAAAATGTCAAAAATTAGATATAGTTCTTCCTTATAGGGAAAGATGGTGGTAAGATGGAAAAGAGAAAAACAAGAGTAATAATTATGGGAGCAGCAGGAAGAGATTTCCACAATTTTAATACTGCTTTCAGAAACAATGAAGAGTTTGAAGTGGTCGCATTCACTGCGACGCAGATACCCGATATCGAAGGAAGGAGATATCCTCCAGCACTTTCGGGAGATCGATATCCTGAGGGTATACCTATAATACCTGAAGATAAATTGGTTGAAACTATAGAAGAGGAAAGCATAGACGAGGTCGTTTTTGCCTACAGCGATGTGAAACATGAATATGTGATGCATAAAGCATCAGAAGTCGTGGCTGCTGGTGCGGATTTCGTTCTTTTAGGTAACAACGATACAATGATCAAAGCCCGTATACCGGTCATATCTATCTGTGCAAGTAGGACCGGATCAGGCAAGAGTCAGACCACTAGGGCCATATGTGAATCTCTAAATGAGAAAGGGACTGACTTGGTCACCGTAAGACATCCTATGCCTTATGGAGATCTAGAAAAACAGGCCGTACAAAGATTTGAGGATTACGAAGATCTAGATGAACACGACACCACTATAGAGGAAAGAGAAGAATACGAGCCATATATCAATAAAGGTATGGTCATCTATGCAGGAGTCGATTATGGTGCTATCTTAAGAGATGCTGAAAAAGAAGGTGACCTCCTCGTGTGGGACGGCGGCAATAACGACACGCCTTTCTATAGACCGGATCTTCATTTTGTGGTTTTGGATCCTCACAGAGTCGGACATGAAACCGCATACCATCCAGGTGAAGTCAACTTGAATATGGCCGACGTGTGCATTATAAATAAATGTGAGACTGCCGATGAAGAAGATATAAAGCAGCTTGAAGAGAACATCAAGGAAGTCAATCCGGACTCTGATATAATCAGGGCGAATTCGCCTATAACTGTCGAAGATCCTGATATGATCGAGGGAAAAAAAGTATTGGTCATCGAAGATGGTCCAACACTCACTCATGGAGAGATGTCCTTCGGTGCCGGCAAACTAGCTGCAGATAAATTCGGCGCATCCGAGATAGTAGACCCGAGAGAACATGCCGTCGGTTCGATAAAAGATACTTTTGATAAGAATCCTCATCTGAAGGATGTTCTACCAGCCATGGGTTATTCTGATAAGCAGATCGAGGACTTAAAAAAGACCATAGAGAATTCAGACTGCGAAGTTGTCGTTTCGGGTACGCCTATTGATATAACGAGGGTCTTGGATATTAAGACATCGTTCTCATAAAGATCCATCACGCCTTTGGTCGCTTTAAGGTCAGTGTCGAAGTGCACTTTGTCCAACCTATCGTCAAATTTAATAGTCCCTAGATC
>JAFDTP010000033.1 GCA_019594195.1 Thermoplasmata archaeon | reverse complement strand
ATAAGGTCTGGCTATTTAAAGGTTACTTTCATATTTCTATGTGATTTTCAGAAAGCTGAAAATCACTAAAGAATTGACAGGCTCGGAGGCTCTTTCGGTATAAAATCAGATTTATTCTAAACAAGTTTTGATGAAGGATAGAATATAAATTATTTTCCTCTTAGATCGATAGGACTATAACTACATCATATTAGATTTTATTCTCTCGACTCCGTAAGAAAAGTATAAAGTAAGGTTTTGTTATACATATGCAAAGACTTGTCTGACATAGATCCAACAGTGTGAAATCATGAAAAAGATACCTACAGGCGTTAGCGATCTAGATTCGATAATAAAAGGCGGTGTACCAGCAGGGTCCGTCGTTCTGCTCTTCACGGAGATAGGCGCGGGTGGGCTAGAATATGCTTACACTTCTTCAGCTAAAATTTTGAAGGTTAAAAACGAGCCAAAAGATGTCTCGGTTATCCTAGGGGACGAGTGTAAAGGATCCCTTTTGCCAGAGGATATCTTTTACATAACTTTTTCTCGAGCTAAAGGAGATATACTCGACGAGGTAAGTGCTTCATTCAATCAAGATTATTATGATATGATCGAAGAGGGACTAGAATTCCAGGATTTTTCAGAGGAGTATTTTCAGAGGACCATGGTACCCTCTGGTTGGTCCAATGATGATAAAAACAAGGACCTATTCTCTGACAGTTCAGACACTGATCTGCTGGAAGAACTTGTTCACTTCTTAGACGATAAAGCCGAAAAAAATATGGTAGTGATAGATTCAATAACTGACCTATTGACCAACTCCTCGATAGATAAAGATAAACTGGTAACGGTCATAAAAGGTATGCGGAGGGCTTCAAAAAAATGGGGCGGTATCGTTTACTTGATTTTATCGAAAGGTATAGTGGATAAAAGTCTTGAATATCAGATAATTGACAGTGTGGATGGTGTATTCTCTTTCCAGTGGTCTAAAACTACTAGGAGCTCGCAGAGACAGCGGTATCTGCTCGTGGACAAGTTCATGAGCGTTCTACCACATCTGAAGAGAGAAAAGATCGCTAGATTTACCGCAGAAGTGACGGACTATGAAGGTTACACCGTCATAAATTATCAGAAGATAAGGTGATAATTATGGGAAATGAAAATATCGAAAAGATAAAGACCGGTATAAAAGGTCTCGATGAGATGCTTAAAGGCGGAGTTCCAAAGGGACACGTCTTCGCCGTTATGGGTCAGTTCGGAACGGGAAAAACGACTTTTTCACTCCAATATATTTGGGAAGGTCTGCAGCAGGGTGAATCCGGGATATTCATCTCTTTAGAGGAAGACAGAGACGCGATGATAGAAACCGGACTTTCTTACGGATGGGATTTTCAGCCATACATAGATGATGATCAGCTCGCCGTCAAAAAACTCACACCTGCGGATGCTGAAGCGACTATCAACAAAATCCAGAGTGATCTGCCCGAATTCATAAAGAGTTTCGACGCGGAGAGGATAGCTATAGATTCGATATCACTATTGAATATGTTAGCAAACGATCCTAAGGAAAAGAGAAATCAACTTTTCGCTCTCAGCAAGATGATAAAAGAAACAGGGGCGACCGCCCTCCTGACCGCTGAAGTGAAAGACGAAAATCCTACCAGCTCACGGGATGGTCTGATAGAATACACATCTGACGGTGTGATCCTACTAAGGTACAATCAAGCAGACATGGAAGAGGTACAATTGAGTTTACAGGTGATAAAGATGAGGAGGATCGACCACTCCCGTAAGATCAAACCTTTTGAAATTACAGATAATGGGATACAAGTCCAGATGGAAGGAGTCATATTTTGAAGAGATGGTAATATGGGAGTCGGGATTGGAGACTTAGTGAAAAGTAAGGAGATCGCTTTCGAAGATATGGAAGACAAGGTGATCGCTGTAGACGCGTACAATATCATCTATCAATTCCTTTCCAGCATAAGACAAAGAAATGGAGAGCCTCTCAAAGACTCACAAGACAGAATAACCTCCCATCTATCCGGTATTTTATACAGGAACGCTAACCTTGTTGAAGCGGGTGTTCAACCTGTTTACGTTTTCGACGGTGCCCCAGACATGATGAAGGAGGGGACCTTAGAAAAGAGAAAAAAAAGGAAAAAGAAAGCCGAAGAAGAGTACGAAAAATCATTGGAAAAGGGTGACCTAGAAAGAGCTAGGATCAAAGCCCAGCAGACATCTAGGATGACTGACGAGATAGAAAAGAGCAGTAAAAAACTCTTATCTCTACTTGCTATACCGTGGATACAGGCACCATCCGAGGGAGAAAGTCAGGCGGCCCATCTTGTAAAAAAGGGCGACGCCTGGGCTGTAGGTAGTCAGGATTACGATACCCTGCTTTTTGGGGCTGATAGACTGGTGAAAAATCTCACCGTTTCTGGCAAGAGAAAGATGCCGGGGTCCTCAAAATATAAAAAGATAAGTCCAGAATTGATAACACTTGATGAAATTTTAGATGATCTGGGTATATCGAGGGAACAACTCATAGATATAGGCATCTTATGCGGGACCGACTACAATGATGGAGTTAAAGGGATAGGTCCAAAACGAGGGCTGAAATACATAAAGGAACACGGCGACCTCGAAACGGTCTTGGAGGTCAAAGAAAAAGAAGTAGATAATTACGATGCGATCAGAGATATATTTTTAGACCCTGAGGTGACAGATGACTACACCATCGAATTCAAAGACGAGCTCGGTGATGTTAAAGGGTTTTTGTGTGATGAAAGAGATTTCTCCGAAGACAGGATCGGATCGGCCCTTCAACAATTTAAAAATGGGTTGGAAAAAAGAAAGCAGACTAGTTTGACTTCATTTTGATAATTAGTTCAGCAGAACTCGTCAAGACTTGGATTTGAGACCTTATCATTTTCAAATAGAGATTCTATCTGTCTGTTCAACTGGTGAACGCGCTGATAAAGATATTCTGGAACCTCGTATTTCTCAACCATATCTAAAGAAAAATTGAGGTACTTCTTAACACTCCCTTCGTGGATGGTCAAGGTCAGATTCCCACCGCACTTACACTCTCCACTCAAAGGTACCCTGCGGTACTTCGTATTGCATTTTGTACATCTTATTTCCTGGACGCCGAACTTGTTAAGATTCCCTATGAGATCAGGTATGAAATGATCGTTTATGACTCTACTGACCACGTCTTTAGTATCCACCGCTCTTATCGTATCTGCTACTTTTATCTGTGAGTTCATCTTTTCGGTCATCTTTCCCAAACGGGTATACCTGCTCATAGAGGGGCCTTCATCCAGCTTTGATGTTTCATGAGTGTATCCGAAATCCTCGTACTGGGATTCCTCATCCAATCGGTCTTCCACTGTCTCCATGAGATGCTCTAGATCCTTAGGTTTGGGATACTCGAAAGTTCTTTCATAGAACTCAAGAGGATACTTCCATGAGGTATCAACATTGTGGGCCTCACTGTCTATCTCCATGGGGTCTATCTTTGTCGTAAGGACCAGAGGAGCGTCCATAAGACCTCCTCTCTTTTCTGGGAGGTAGTCCTCAGAGAAGTTGAGGAGACCATCTAGCAGAAGCATTATACAATCCTCGTCTCCGTCACAATTACGCCGTTTAGCTGCGTGGAAATGAGGATGAGCATAACCGGCTCTGCCATCATGAAAACCTATTATCCTTCCTAGAACCCCTCCAGAGGTATGCGGAGCTAGACCTACTATAAGTTCACCTATCAGATCGGTTCTATTTTCAGCATTGTAATAACTTTCCATATCATAATATTTTTCGAGGAGATCATCTACGAAATTCGCGACCTTCACCATGTAATCTCCGCCCTCTTTAGATACGATCATGTCCTGGGGCTTCAGTTCAAGCATCTGATCTCTTCTCTCAAGTCCATCTCCATTTATATCTTCCTCATAGCCGAGTTGCTTAGCTCTTTTAACACTCAATCCTATCTCTTCTGGTTTGAAGTGTGTCAGTGGAAGATCGGTCATATCATATCTAGAAGTGCCATCTTTGAAAACATAGATATCGTGTTTAGCCCTTAGTATACCTTTTTCAAGGGCCTCCGGTGTTTTAGTCTCTGTGATGAGTCCCTGAACACCCTTTATCTTGCTTACGTTCCCTCCCTCCCCTAAAGTGTTGAGAGCCTGTCGATATATCTTTTTCATCGGTATCCTTTGTTCTTCAGGTTCTCCGTGTATCTCGCATCGACCTCCGCAGGAGCATCTGACTTGAGCACTCCCCTTACCACAGTCTTTGCACCTGCGAGCACTTATATCCACTTTTATGACATTCTTTTCTACAGCTTTCTTTACAAGTCGTTCGGACCCACCTGCCTCGCCTAACGGAAAAAGGCCGTGCACAGGGGGGCTCATCTTCCTTTCCTTAGCCTTTTCAGGTCTAGCCATCCTAGAACCGATAGTAGTTGGTCCTTTACTCCTTATAGTTACCCCGGAAAGATCACTAACATAACTCAATGGATCTTCAGATGTAGATCCACCTTTTTTATTTAGATCTTCTCGATCGATTGCTAAAGTGAAGAGAAGAGGACGATATTCCGATACGATCAAAGACTCACCTACCTCGTGAGCGACACCTATAGATTCTAATATCTCCTTCACCTCAGGCCCGGCTGGAAGTTCTAATCTATCTCCCTCTATGGAACCTTTTTCCGATATCAGATCCCTCAATTTTTCTATATCTTGGACCTCAACGTGATCCCAAAAATAAACGAATTTGGGGTGGAGCGGATAGCCTTTCTCTTCAGAGAGTTCGATCGCTTTTTCGTCTGTTACTTTGTCTTCGTCTATATCCTCGTCTATCTCCTGGACCCACCATTCGTGGCAGTATGCACCAGGCACGAGTGGATGATTGTTCTCTACGAATTCGCCGAAAGGAACGAGAGCCTCTCCGATATCGATGATCTCATCGAGTTCGGACTGCAATTTTTTAGCTTCTTCAGAGGTATCTACACGTTTCACGCTGCCGTCTTTTAAAAGCACGGTGGGGCCCTCTATGCTGTCACAGGGAGTGATGGCTCCTGCCTTACCTGGTCTTTCAGTTTTGATCTGGGTCCCCAAAGCTAAGAATTCGTCAGTAAGATACATCGTAGCTGGATTCACGGCTATAGAGGCCAAACCTTCAGTCCTGGTCCTTCCATATCTGAGTCTGAAAGCTCCTTTTTGGCTGGGATGACCGAATACCGGACGGCCGGCTATTGTTTCCTGTATGTACTTTGTCTTTGGTGCGATACCTTTATTGTCCTCTTCATCTTTTTCAGAATCATCTGCATCTCCAGAGGCATGTTTTTCTATATATTCGTCCAAAAAGCCCCAATCTTCAATCTCGAGTTTATCAACATATTTTTTCAACTTTTTAGCCTTCAAGCACATGCCTTCAGCGATGACCAAACAGGCACCGCCTCTAACCTGATTCGTGTCCACTCTGGGAAGATCTCTATTACCTGAAACCTCTTCTTGACCTGTACCTTCACCGCTTATACTGACCGGACATCCATCCACTATCAAAGATATCTCCTCTGACGAAGGGGTATATTGGAGGCCGAGAGATTTTTTATAAAGAGGTATCTCTTCCTTGAAACGCTGTATCTCGGCGGGCGTCGGTTTGAAACGTCCTATACCCAATTCCCTTCTTACGACATCTGCTATCAAAACACTCATGGCTTGACCGGTACCTCCCGCAGAACGGATAGGTCCAGCGAAAGAGAGTTCTACATAGTTTGAACCGTCGTTATTTTCCCTTATACTAACGCCACCGATGCCTTCCAAAGGCGCGACCAAGATACCTTCAGTAAGAACTGCCAATCCGATCCTGACCGCGTCCTCTAACCTCTCGGCTTTGCCGCCCTTTCCTCGAGATGCGACCTCTTTAGCTATCCTTATGGAGACTTCTTCCCTATCATACTCTTCGCTCAACTCTCTTATCTTTTCAGCGGTATCCTCGACTCCGGTTAGTTCTTGAGCTCTGAGAGCTAGATCTTCCGCTCTAGGGATTTCGACTTCCTTCTTTGGATCATACCCTAGATCCATCGCTCTCTCTGCTACCTTATAACAGTTCTCTGCTTCTTCTTCTAAAGATCGGAAATATTTTTCCATCCTCTCTGAACATATTAGTTCGGACGTGATTATACCTCCATTGAGATCCGGCCGGTGTTATCTGCGGTGTTCCATCGTTATGTGATATGGGTTAAATAAGAGTATCGATAAAAAAATTATAGGGCAAAATTTCATAATTATATCCATCTATTATGTTGTATGCCCTCGAGAACCGCGGATGAAATAATAGAGGATTCCGAAAAAGGTGCCTTTGAGCTATGTCAAGATTCATCTGATAGTTTGCTGAAGTTGAGTCCTAACAGTATCAAAAATTATATAGAGAGACTGATTAAAAATAGATATGCTATGACACCGATCCTGGATTTGGCCAATCACATATTTCTTTCTATGGAAAACGATAAAGATATTAGATCTCAAATAAAAAAATATCAAAAAAGACTTGTCACTAGAAGAGAAAAAACAATTGATGCGATAGCAGATCATATAGAAAAAGAGAACTTTCAAACTATTTTAACGATGAGTTACAGTTCTACGGTGATCAGATCGATAAAGAAAGGTAGAAAAGTGATCGTTTTGGAATCTCGACCAAAAAAAGAGGGTAGAAAGAGTTCAAAAAAATTTATCGAAGCTGATGTCGATGTAGAATACAGGATAGATGCAGCGATGTGCGAGGCTTTAGAAGACGCTGATTGTGTTTTGGTCGGAGCAGACACCATTTCTAAGGAAGGTTTTCTTAACAAAGTAGGCACTAGACCGCTAGCTATCTGTGCAGAAGATTTAGGAACTGATTTTTATGTGGTCGCTGATAGTTCTAAGATTCTTCCAGCAAAGATACCGACAGCAAAAGGTGAATCACATGCCCCTGAAGAAGTTTGGAAGACGGATGAAAATGTAATAGTCAAAAATGATTATTTCGAATTGACCTCTTTGGAGAGAGCAAAATTTTTTATGGAGAACGGTCAGAACGACCATGAGGAAATCAGGAGAAAATGTAAGAAAAAAGAGGTTTCGGATATCCTTCTAAAGTACCATCCCTTGATCTGATCATGGAGAGATCGGACTATCTTCTTGGACCTCGATTATGTCCATCTCCTCTTTTATGACCTTCCCCAGTGCCTTTATACCTTTTTTGATATCTTCTTCAGAAGAGTGTGTGAAGTTTATCCTCATGGTATTGTAACCACCGTCGTCAACAAAGAAGGCATCTCCAACAACATAGGCGACTTTTTCATCCACGGCTTTATCGAACATCTCTCTGGTATTGATATGTTCAGGCAATTCTGCCCATATGAACATACCTCCATTCGGTCTGTTCCATTCGACCTCTTCGGGGAAGTGTTCTTCCATAGCTTCTAACATGGTCAATCTTTTTTTGTTGTATATCTTTTTGATCTTCTCAAGATGTTCGTCCATTATATCTTCGGATATATACTTATAAGCCACATACTGTCCGAAAGGATTGGTACATAGATCGGTAGCCTGCTTCGCTATACACATCTTCTCTATCAGATCGGTAGGTCCTGTCGCCCAGGCTATCCTGAATCCCGGGGCGAGTATTTTTGAAAAAGTCTCAAGCCTCAAGACTCTGTCTTCTTCATCCATCGATATCAGATGTGGTTTCTCCTCACCCTCATATCTAAGATGTGAATAAGGTGAGTCTTCTACTACTAAAATATCATATTCTGAAGCTATCTCAAGTAGTTCTTTTCTCTTTTCTGCGGTCATCGTGGCTCCAGACGGGTTTTGGAAAGTCAATACAACGTATATGAATTTAGGAAGTTTATCCTTTTTCTCAAGCTTCTCGATCTTGTTCCTGAGCATATCCATGTCCATTCCGTCATCGTGGACAGGCACACTTTCCATGTTAGCCTCAAAAGCTCTGAAAGCACCCGTAGCTCCTAAGTAAGTAGGTGAACCAACGATGATCGTGTCGTCAGGATCAAGCATCACTTTACTCAGAAGGTCCAAGGCCTGTTGTGAACCATGGGTGACCAATATATTTTCATGGTCTACATCCATCCCACGCTCGGTCATCATCTTAGCGAGCTCTTTTCTCAGAGGACTTACACCTTCAGTAGAACCATATTGAAGTATCTTTTCTCCCTCTTCATCAAGGAGTTCATTTATTATTTTTCTAGTTTCTTCCACCGGGAACGCTTTTGGATTTGGGAGCCCACCAGCGAATGATATGATATCTGGCTTCTGTATCAATTTGAGCAGTTCCCTGATCTCGGACCTCTTCATTTTTGAGGCCCTTTCCGAAAATTTTTCATCAAAATCTACCATCTTTATCATCCCTTCTGCACTTGAGGTAAATCTTACTCAACAATATGTTTTTCGGTATATAACAATTTGATACCAAGTTCGGAATCATCATGATCCAACTGAAGCCTAAAGTTTAATATCTTCTATTTTTATCATATATATAGGAGGAACTGAAGATGAAGATGATGGGGAACTGCCATGTCTGTGGAAAAAACGCTACCCAGTCATGCAGTATATGCGGCTCTATGGCATGTGATGAACACATGAGTAAAGGTATCTGTGCAGAGTGCAGAAAAGGTGAAGAAAAAGAAGGGGGAAAAGATATATCTTATACTGATTATTATTCCTGATCTATCTTTTCTCCAGCAGTATCACCACTTCTTCAAGGGAGATCATATCTAATTTTTCACCCTCATGAACTTTTGACTTTTTTAGATCGATCTCATCACCGGTCAGTCTGATTTCGCTACCGTCAGATAATTCTAATCCGTAGTAGCCATCTCTCTGGAGAGAAGAATCGACATTAGCTGGATCTGCTTCTTCTAGTTTTTTGAAGACTTCTCCAGCCTTTTCTTTGTATTTTGGACCTATCTCTGAATGTTTCGGTTTTATCTCGACGGGCTCCTCATTTATCTCCTCCTCATCGAGTAACTGTATATCTGAAGCATTCAAGGTATTCAGTATGTCTTGCTCACCCTTCAGTAGATCTTTTTGATCGGTCACCAACCTGATAGAACCGATCTCGTCGTTAAGAGGTATTCCACGATCTGACTTCCAGTTCCTTATCTCCGCTATTATTTCTTTTACCAGTTCACCGGTCTCTAAAGCTCTTCTATCCATCAAGATAGGTTCCGGCCAGGATTCTACATGGATACTTTTCTTGTTCTGATATCGTTTATACACTTTATCGTAAACTTCTTCCGTGATGAATGAGAGGAACGGAGCAAAAAGTTTGGTGATGCCGAGTCCAACGTTATAAAGTACGTACTTAACAGCTTCATCATCTTCCTCATAGATCCTGTATTTGACCATCTCAAGATAATGGTCAGCTAAAACGTGCCATAAGAAATACTCGGTCTCTTCTAGAGCTTTATCGTACCTGTAATCTTCCATGTACTCAGAAGCTGATTCGACCATTTCACTGTATTTGGTGAGAAGCCATCTATCCATCAATTTCAAAGTGGGTCTTTCTTCAGGTCTTTTCTTGAAGGCATTGGATATGAGCTTTTGTGCATTCCAAAACTTTGTCCTTATCCTTTGGCCTCTTTTCAACCATTTCTCCTCGTATTCGCCGTCCTCTCCCGGTTTATTTATGCCTGCTAAATATCTTATCGAGTCCGCTCCGTATTCCTCTGCCACTTCTTCGGGATCGATGACTATGCCTTTAGAGGACGAGAAGGCTTTTCCCCCGGGAAGCATCAAGTAACCATGGATCATTATGTCAGTCCACGGTTTCTTATCTGAGTGGAACAGACTTTTCACTATGGTGTTAAAAGCCCAGAAACTTATGATATCGTGTGATTGAGGTCTTAGATCGAAGGGGAATACTTTCTCGAAAGTATCCGAATCTTTGATCCAATTCGTAGCGATGTAGGGTGTCAATGAAGACGTAGCCCAGGTGTCTAAAACATCTTCTTCAGGTTCAAAATCAGTACAACCACAGGACTCACAGTCGCCCCTTGGTTCATCAACAAGAGGATTCACGGGAAGATCTTCTTCATCCGCTAGTTTGACTTCTCCACAGTCTTCGCAGTACCAGACAGGAAAAGGGATCCCATGATATCTCTGTCTAGAGATGCACCAATCCCATTTAAGAGAATCCACCCAATTATCATATCTCACTTTCATATGTTCTGGGTGCCAGTCGAGTTCTTCTCCAACTTCTAGATATTCATCTCTAAGATCTAAATACTCTATGAACCACTGTTCTGTAACTAAGAATTCTATAGGTGTATCGCACCTCTCGTGAACGTTGACTTCATGAGTGATGCCCCATTGTTTGCTTATCTTTCCCCTTTCTTTAAGATCTTCGATGATCTCTTTTTTAGCTTCTTCAACGTGCATACCTTCATATTTTTCAGCGACATCGGTCATATAACCGGTCTCGTCGATAGCGATCCTTAACGGTAAGTCGTGAGCGTACCACCAGTCTATATCCGCTTGATCCCCGAACGTGCAGCACATCACCACGCCTGTGCCGGTCTCCATGTCCACCTCTTCGTCCTCGTAGATAGGGACTTTCTGTCCAAATATAGGCACTTCAGCTTTTTTCCCGACCAGATGTCTGTTTTCATCATCATCCGGATGAACGAATATCGCCACGCATGCGGGTAAAAGCTCAGGCCTTGTCGTGGATATCACTAATTCTTCATCATCATCTTCTATAGAAAAATGGATATTGTTGAACTTACCCTCCTTCTCTAGATCTTCTGTTTCAACCTGCGATATGGCTGTCTCGCAGTGGGGACACCATAAAGTTGGAGCCTCTTTCCTGTATTCTCTACCCATCTCATAAAGTTCTATGAAAGATCTCTGTGAGGTCTTCAATGTCCTTTCATCTATCGTCCTGTAGAAAAGGTCAAAATCAGCAGAGGTACCTATCCTCTTCCATTTGCGCTCCAATTTTTCTTCTAATCCCTCACTCTCTTCAATGCATATCTCCCGGAATTTCTTTCTCCCTACCTCCTTCGGATCAGTGCCTGTTTCGTTTATAACGAAAAGTTCAGTGGCGATACCGTTATCATCCCATCCCCAGGGGTAGAATAGGTTAAAGCCCTGCATCCTCTTGTAACGAGCCATTATATCCATCTGAGTATATGAATAAGCGTGGCCGATATGCATATCACCCGATACTGTGGGCGGTGGGGTATCTATGGAAAAGACAGGTTTTTTGGATTCTGGATCATACTTGTAGATGTCCATCTCATCCCATCTTTTCATCCATCTCTCTTCGGCTTCCTTGAAATCGTAATCTCCAGTGAGCGTCATGATAGATAGGTTGAAATCGATAGATTACTATTAAATTTTCGGAGAACATCGTCATAAAATAAGATATTTTATTAGAAAAGATCAAAAATAGAAGTAAAAAGTTTTTAAAATCAGACAGAAAAAGATCCGATATCAGGCTAGATATTCATCAAATTTTTGACCTAGCTGATCCTTTCCTCGTGCACCGATCATCTTATCTACGGGTTCACCATCTTTGAAAAGTATCATCGTCGGTATACTGGAGACCTGGAACTTATTTGGGATCGTTTGATTCTTATCCACGTTCATCTTTCCTATCACAACTTCTCCTTGATACTCTTCCGCCAGTTCTTTTAGCACCGGTTCCATCATCTTGCACGGTCCGCACCATGCGGCCCAAAAGTCAACGAGCACTAGAGGATATTGTTCTATAGTTTCTTTAAAATCGCTGTCGGTCATCTCAACGGGCCCTTCTGGATACTGGTTAGATCCATCTTCATCCATCATCTTATCGACCATCTCTTCCTTTATCTTTTCCACATCTTCATCTTGAGTTTCAGTCATCATATTCACCTCTTTTCAAAAGCTCTTGCTCTTCAGATAGCTTTTCGAAAAGGACTTCACGGATGATATCGCAGGCGTCGAGTATCTTAGGGTGTTCGATATGATACCGCATATTGTTGCCCTCTCTTTCAGATCTGATAAGCCCACGTTTTTTAAGTTCTCCGAGATGCTGTGAAACCGTAGGTTGACTAGCTTCAACATCTTCGACTATCTCTTTAACAGTTTTTTTATCCCGCCTCAACTGTTCTAGAATCTTCAATCGGGTTGGATGTGAGAGCATCTTGCACAGTTCGGCGTGCATCTCGTGTATACGTTCGTCATCCGTTCGCTCTCTTTTCATAGCTATATTAGAATATTCTAATATCATTATATGTACTTTTCGGTAGCGTTAAAACTAAAAGAGCACATACTATTGTGCTAGACATGACAGAAAAGGAAAGTTTTGAGGAGGAAAGAGAGAGGTTGAACGAATTAGTGATGGAAAAAGGTAATTTGCATATCAAACGGTTTTTTAACCTAGATACACAGGTCTATGAAGATGGCGCTCTCTCCAAAAGGAATAAAGAACTGCTAGGTCTAGTGGCTTCTATCGTTTTGAGATGTGATGACTGCATAGAATATCATCTGGACCGCTGCAGCGAGGAAGGGGTGAAGGATGAAGAGATGATGGAGGCCCTGTCTATCGGACTGGTAGTAGGAGGTTCCATAACTATTCCACATATCAGGGAAGCCGTAGAGAAATGGATAGCTCTGCAGGAGGGTTGAGGACCGTGGAGAAAAAAGAGATCATCCAAAAGACCAAGAATATAGTAGATCAAGTTGGAGATCTGGAATCTAAACTGAAGGGTATATGTTTGCTATTACATAATAATATGGACGGGTACGACTGGGTCGGTTTTTATCTCGTAGAAGAGGGGGAGCTCGTTCTAGGTCCATATATCGGTGAACCGACTGAACACACGAATATTGAATTCGGTGAAGGTATATGTGGACAAGCGGTAGAAAAAGAAGAGAGTTTTCTAGTCGATGATGTGGATCGAGAAGAAAACTACCTATCCTGCAGTCCAAAAGTGAAGTCCGAGATAGTGGTGCCTATATTCAAAGAAGGGGAAGTGGTTGGTGAAATAGATATCGACTCTCACGAGGTAGAACGTTTTACCGAAGAAGACGAGGAGATGCTCGAGAAGATGGCCGAGATCATCGGGAAGATACTATAAACCTGTTATAAGATATTGATGTCTTGGAGGTTTTAATATCAATCATCTCAAGGATGAGAAGAGCCCGTATTTGAAAGAGCACGCAGATAATCCAGTGGATTGGTACCCGTGGTGTGAGGAGGCTTTCGAGAAGGCTAAAAAAGAGGATAAACCTATCTTCCTTTCTATCGGTTATTCTTCCTGCCACTGGTGCCATGTGATGAAACGGGAGTCTTTCCAGGACTCAGAAGTTGCAGAACTCATGAACGAGACCTTCGTCTCTATAAAAGTCGATAAAGAGGAAAGACCGGATATAGATTCAGTATACATGGACGTAGCTCGAAGTATGACCGGTAGGGGTGGATGGCCTTTGACTATTTTTATGACTCCCGATAAGATCCCATTTTACGCCGGGACTTATATCCCTAAAGAAACGAAAAAGGGGATGTCCGGTCTCGTGGAGTTGATACCTAGAATAGAAGAGCTCTGGAAAAAGGATAGAGAGAGATTGTTAGAAAGGGGTGAATCTGTCATCAAGAATCTAGAAAGAGAAGAGATAGGAACAGACACCTACCTAGACGAGTCTATCCTCGATGAGGGTTTTGATTATCTTTCCAAGGCCTACGACGAAAAATATGGCGGTTTCGGAAGAAGTCAGAAGTTTCCAAGTCCTCAGAACTTCTTGTTTTTATTAAGATATTGGGAGAAAAAAGGGGAAGATGAAGCTCTAGATATGGTCCATAAAACTTTAAAAGAGATGCGCAAAGGAGGTATATTCGACCATCTCGGCTATGGTTTCCACAGATACTCTACAGATCGGGAGTGGATCCTTCCTCATTTCGAGAAGATGCTCTATGACCAGGCTATGATCACCCTAGCTTATACTGAGGCATGGCAGGTCAGCAAATACCAACTTTATGAGAAGACCGTTGAAGAGATAGTAGAATATGTGGAGAGAAATCTAAGATCGGAGGATGGAGGATTCTATTCTTCCGAGGATGCCGAGACTTCTGGTGAAGAAGGAGCCTATTACACCTGGAATAAAGAGCAGATAAAGGAGATACTTGGTGAAAGGAGCAAAGTTTTTGTTGAGCTTTTCGATGTGGAGGAAGAAGGGAACTTCAGGGAAGAAGCTACAGATAAAAAGACAGGCAAAAACGTTCTTTACCAGACAGACCCTGTCGAGGAATTCGTGAGTGATGAAGATATCTCGGTCGAAGATATCGATAGGATGAAGAATAAACTGTTTGAAAAAAGGCTCGAAAGAGAAAGGCCTGAAGTGGATGAAAAAATATTAGCAGATTGGAACAGCTTGATGATCGCGGCGCTCAGCAGAGCCGGTTTCGTGTTCGATGAAGATAGGTATCTAAATTTAGGGAAAGACGCTATATCTTTCATCCTTGAAGAGATGGTTATCGACGGCGATCTTTCTCACTCATACATCGACGGTGATTTAACGGTAAAAGGGGGGCTAGATGACCATGCTTTCCTCGTCTGGGCCTTGTTGAACCTTTATCAGGCGACCTTCGACTCGGAGTATTTGGAAAAGGCTGTCGATTTCACAGATACGATGTTGAACAAATTCTGGGATGAAGAAAACAGTGGCTTTTTCATCTCTAGTAAAGACAACGATGACCTTCCGCTGAATAAGAAGGATATCTACGATGGGGCATATCCATCCGGCAATTCCATAGCGATGTTAGATCTGGTCCTTCTTAGCAAGATCACCGGAGATGAGAGATACGGTGATGCTGTAGAAAAGATGCTGGAAGCTTTCGCGGGAAGGATAACAAAAAATCCAGGGCAGTTCGCGATGTTCCATACCGCTTTACAATCATGGTGGTCGGGTGGAAAAGAGATAGTTTTGGTCGGAGAAAGGTATGAAGTTGAGGATTTCATAAATTCATTCAGAGAGCGGTTTTTACCGAATGATGTAATGATACTAAAAGACAAAGAAAATGAAGATAAGTTGACGGATCTTCTCGAATTCACATCCTCTATGGAAAAAGTCAAAGATGAACCGACCGCTTACATTTGTGAAAATCTAAGCTGTAAAGAGCCCATAACAGATATAGAAAAGTTCGAAAAGGTCCTCGAAAAAAGTTAAAAACCATATCACATCTCATAATCTCAGTAATATCATGGAAAAAGAAAACTTGATAGAAAGATATTCCTCGATCGAAGATGAGATAAGATCCAGGATAGAAGATTTCAGAGAATTATGGGAGAAAGGCGGGGAAGAGGAGATATTCGATGAATTGACTTTCTGTCTTTTCACACCCCAGTCGAAAGCTAAAGTATGTTGGGATACGGTTGAAAAGTTGAGAGAAAAGGGTATGATCGAAGAGGGCGAAAAGTCTGAGATCGCAGAGGAGATAAAAAAGGTCAGATTCAGGCACAACAAATCTAGTTATCTGGTAGAGGCCAGAGATGATTTTTTGAAGGATGATATCTCTTTGAAAGAAAAGTTGAAAGAGTTCGACGATCCGAAGGATGCGAGAAAGTGGATCGTGGATAACATCAAAGGTTTAGGTTATAAAGAAAGCAGTCATTTTCTGCGGAATATCGGTTATACACAAGATCTAGCCATATTAGACAGACATATCTTGAAAAATCTACAAAAACTGGGGGTTATAGAAGAGGAACCTAAAACGCTGACGAAAAGAAGATATCTAGAGATAGAGGAAAAGATGAAGAGGTTTTCAGAGGAAGTCGATATACCTCTAGGTCATCTGGATCTGGTCCTCTGGCACGAAGAGACCGGGCATATCTTCAAGTGATACTGATGTTAGCTTATCCTCTTCACGAATTCTTCGGCTTCTTTCCTATCAGGTGTTTCCGGTATATCCTCAGGATAACCTAGAGGCGTTACTGTAGCTACATAATGATCCTGTGGGATACCAAGTTTTTCCTTCACATCTTCTCTGTCCATCGCAGCGATCCAACAGGTTCCCAAACCGTGTGCCCACGCGGTCAGCGTGAAATGATAAGCCGCTATATCGCCGTCCTGTTTCGGTCTTCCGGTCTTGTCTGGATCTGAGCATATCGCCACTGCCATGGGAGCTTCAGCTATAGGTTGGCTGTTAGAGCCTCTTCTTTCGGCCATGAATTCCACCGTCTCTCTATCTTTTATCGGCATGAAATAGTAGGACTGCGAGTTTCTAGAAGTCGGCGCGTACCTGCAAGTTTCAAATATCTTTTGGAGAGTTTCCTCAGAGACTTCTTCATCGGTGTAGTCCCTTACACTTCTCCTGTTTTCAAGAAGTTCGATACCTTCCATGTACGGATCCAGGTGGTGCAGAAATGTTTGGAACTCTAAAGTTCTTCCTTCAGGGTCCTCAGCGAAGAACTGATAGACATTGAAGAAATCGTTCTCTGAAGGTTCGTCTTTAGCTCTATCCTTGAATTTTTCGTACATCTCGTCGACTTCTTCTTTGGTCCGGTAGAAGAAAGTGATCGTCCCTCCTTCGTCTACTGTTTCTCCCTCGCAGAAGCCTATCAATAGATTACCGTCTTTGACTATCTTGCACTTGTCCTGATCTAGCCAAAGATCCATCTCTAGTTCGTTCATGTAGAATTCTTTCGTGGTCTCGAGATCCTTACTCCTGAAGAAATTCATCCCCGTCATGGTTGGGTATTGAAGAAAGAGTAAAAAATATTTGTGATTGTACATGCTCTATTGAAAAGATCCTGATTATGTCCCGGAGATATAAGGTTGATGGGGCTTCGGAGGGATATAAGTTCTGTTCAGATCAATTTTTTCTATGGCTTCAAGAAATTTATTGTAGTAAAAACAACTTATATCGATTTTTTAATGTGGTAACAACAACACGATTCCAACGTATTTATGTGACGAGAACATCATTATCTAGGAAATCCAAACTTATTTCACTTCGTACTCGGCAACGAAACTCTTCTCTCCAACTTGTTGAAAATCTTTGAATTCTACCTCTATCCCTTCGTCCTCCAACTGATAAACCAGATCTATAAAGTACTCATCCATGCAGCAGCTCAGGGAGAAGTTACCTTCGAACTTAACCTTTAATTCTTCTTCTCCCGATTCTACCAACTCGGCTTCAGCGATATCTGCTTTGTACTCGTTGTGAGATTCTATCGCAGCCTGAATATTTTCTTCATCCATAACTATCACACAAGGGTATCTCGCCGATGTGTTCTACCGCTGTACCATCATAATCCAGCTTCACCGGGTGAACATCTAAACCCGGGAGTGACTACGAGGTAACTTACCTCCGACCTTTCACCGTCCAGGTCCCACTCGACCACGTTGTTCTCCTCATCAACGACGCCGTCCTCGGAGATAACTCCAAGACCTGGCGGAACCTCCTCCCTGATACTCAGCTCGCTGTAATCGCCCTCTACAGTCAGGTTGACCCGCGGCGTCTTCCCCGGCGGCTGCGGGCTTTCGAACTCTCTCGTGACAGTAACTCCAAAGGTTCCGTAGACAAAGAAAAGAACAGCAAAGATCAAGAGTACTGCAGTGATTCCTATGACGTATAAGCTTTTACTACTTCTTTCCCTGTCCTCAAGCACACTGTCAACGATGCTAGGGTCCCTCCCGCTTTCAGCCATGGCATCCTTGACCTCTTCAACGGTGTAACCGGACTCAACCTGCCTTTTTATCCACTCCTCTATGTCAGACATCAAAAGACACCAAAAAGCGCTAGTTAAGAACTTCTCATGGCAGTTTATAATTATTTGCTGAAGAAGAAATCAATACGGGTGAAGTACAGTATACCTTTCCTCGGACCTGTCGGCGGCGAGATCCTCCGCTAGATAAAAGTCGCTCGGGTCAACCTCAACGCCCACAACAATCTGCGGGTAACGTCTCGCCTCGGGATCGTCCACCTCGTCGTAAAGCTT
>JAFDTP010000143.1 GCA_019594195.1 Thermoplasmata archaeon | reverse complement strand
TTTGTATTATATAAAAGTATCTGTAGATTGTGATTTTTCTAGAATATAGAAGATGTAAGTGGTTGATTCAATTATGATGTGCGGTTGACGGGGGCTGACGGGGTTAATCCTTCTGGTCGGAGTCATTCCCGCTCAATTCGTCTTTGATGTACTTCCACATCTCCTTCGGACGAGGAGATTCACTAATCTGCGAGTCGGAGGAACTTAGTTCCTCCTAATTTACTGTTTCCATTATGTAGTCCCAGTCGTCTTTGGTGAATTCACAGAGTGATCTCCATTAGTTTATTTCGGAGCTTTACTACATTTTGAACTCCTTTCTCATATCTTTTAGAGAGTACAATTGTAGATATTCATTTTCTTTTGAATGTTTTTTTAATTCATTGATGAATCCAGATCTCGAGAATAAAAGATATTTTTCTTCTCTATCTTGATCCTCCCATCTCACTTTTTTTGCCTTCTCTTTTAAATCATTAAGCAAACCGAAGTCGACTTTATTTTTCGACCACTTGCACTCGCCTAATAGGATCTTATTTTCATTCAAGGCCACGATATCGATCTCGTCTTCTTTATACCACCATCGACCTACCTCAAACTTTGGATATTTTAAGCTAGTCAATTCTCTACAGATATCTTCGAAAATAAACGATACATATTCGTCAAATGAATTCATTATGTTGTTAAGTAGTACCTCATCCTCGGTCTCTAGTTGGCTTTTATTGGGGAAGATAAAGTTGAACCAGAATTTGAAAAAGTTATCTTCTAAGTAATATCTCCCCTTTTTAGATTTCTTTTTCGTGATCGGGGTCCTTCTCTTTATCAGGTGGAGATTACGTAGTACAGAAAGGTAGCTTGTCAGGTTATTTTTATCTATCCCTGTATCGTTTTGTATTTCAGAGAACTTGGTATTTCCTTGAGAGACCGATCTTAGTATGGTATAATAATTCATAGGTTCTCTGAATTCTTCTCTCATCAAAAATTCCACTTCATTGTGAAGGACTGATCCTTTGCTCAGGATATTGGCCCGTATGTTTTCTTTTATGGACTTTTTTCCGTCGAACTGTTCTAAAAAATATGGGATCCCTCCCAAGATCGAATATACTCCTATCTTGTCCTCGAAAGAGATATCGGGGAAAAAATCCATCGTGGATTTGAAATTGAAAGGCTCTAATTTCCATTGACCCGTTCTCCTACCGTAGAGAGGAGATCTTGGACTTAGCACCTTATCTTCCATCATCGAGATAGATGATCCAGTCAGTATTAAAAAAAGATCAGAATCTTTTAGTTCTTTGTCCCATAGTCTCTGTATCTTAGAAGGGATCGACTTGTCAGCTTTTATGATATATGGGAACTCATCTAGAACGATGACCAAGTCCTTTTTCTTGAGATACCGAAGCATGGTCTCCCAGCCGTGTGACAGATCCTTTATCAGTTCATCATCTAACCGTTGATAGGCGATCTGATAAAACTCCTCTAGTTGTTCCTTACTGTTCGATTCAGACGCCGTATAGTAGATATGAGGTTTATCCCTGCAGAATTTTTCTACCAGGGTGCTCTTGCCGACCCTCCTTCTACCGTAAAGGATTGCTAAAGACGGGCGTTTTTCATACTGTGATTCGAGAAAATCCAACTCCTCTTTCCGATCTATGAAAGATTGTGTGATCATGATTATAATAATTACGATTCTTCTTTATAAGACTTGTTATGATTATTATGATTTAGAGTATCATATTCAATGTCTGCAATGATATCTTTGTACTGTCCCCCTTTAATTGTAGGGTTCTTAAAAACATCATCTTTAGTGTTGCAATTGGGACATTTCATTAAAACTACAAAGATGAGATTATGAGAGGTGTAAATATATCCTTTGTTTTCGTTATTATGTGAGGTGGATATCAACTGCAGATGATATATGACATGGCCCTGCCAGGCGTATGAATCAAACCGGAGAGAATTGTAGCGCCGATGTGGTACAGGATGCCCTAGATGAAGGAATCTTGTATATACTAAATATCCAAAACATAACTTATAAATACACGAAAAAACCCTATTTACTAATTGTAGAACATATCTATAGTTGGTGATTGGTATCTCTAAAGTGATGGATAAAGAAGCGAATTCTGAGACGATCGAAAAAAAAGCAAAGATCGTTAAGACTGAAGGAACAGTCGGTGGTAATCCAAGGATCGACGGAACAAGGATCCGTGTAGTTGATGTAGTCCAGGCGTATGAACAGCTCGATTATACTATAGAGAAGATAGCATACGAATATGGGATATCCGTGCCCCAGACTCTCGAAGCTCTGAAATACTACTATGAACATCCTGAGGAGATCCGGGAGCAGATAAGAGAGGATAAGGAATTCATAAAAAGACTAAAAGAAGAAGGAAAGATCGAAACTCTATCTGATTTTATATGATCAAAATCTACGCGGACGAAAATGTAGAAAGATCCGTTGTTTTTTCGCTGAAAGAAAGGGGATTTGATATAACAAGCGTGAACATGGAGGGTAGAAAAGGCCTTCCAGACAAAGAGCAACTTGATTTTGCAAATGAAAACGGGAGAGTGATTCTAACACATGATCCGGATTTTGTGAAGATCTGTGAGAAAGAAGAACATCATGGTATCCTATTCATACCAAAAAGACGGAAACCTTCAGAGATAGCAAAAAGGGTCGTAAGGATACTTGAAGTGCTCGATTCAGAAGACTTAGAGAATGAAATTATTTTTGTTTGACAATCGAAAGGTGTATTGTCTTCAAAAATAATCTGCAGAAATTCTTACTAAGGCATAGACAGATAGTAATGATGTTTGGTGTTGGTAAAAGATGTCCGATTTGAAGGTGAAGATGCCCGAAAAGGTGTTTAAGGAATTTCCTGAAGTGGATTTTGGGATGGCAAGCAAGCTGAGATCATTCAGATGGCGGAGGAAGGCGAGATATCTATAGTGATATCTTGGTATATCCTTGAGGAATTGGAAGAGATCTTAAAGCGACCATATTTTGAAAAGAAATTTAGGGATATGAGTAATAAGGTGAGAGAGATATCTGTGAAGCTGATACAGATAGCAGAAGGTCCGATCAAAACTGATGGCGAGCTCGATGTTATAGAGGAAGATCCTTCGGACAATAAAATATTAGAATGTGCATGGGAAGGTGATGTTGATTTTTTGGTTTCTGGTGATAACCACTTACTCGAACTCTCTGACTATGAAGATATAAAAATTTTAGGAGCTTGTCTGAGAAATAGTTGTTCATAAAATCCGATAAATGCTTGATATTGTTCCTGCTCATCTTCGCTAATCTGTTTTTTTTTTTTTTTGAGCAGATCCTCAGCTATCAGGCTGAGGTTCTTGCTTTCCAAAGTTTCAACAGATTATGTGAAAGGTTGATCAAAGTCCATTCACCT
>JAFDTP010000049.1 GCA_019594195.1 Thermoplasmata archaeon | reverse complement strand
GGTAAAACCGAAAAACTTACCCCAGGGAATCTTTCGAGTATGCTTCGTAATCTAGAAGAATGGGATCTTATAAGCATAGAAGAGGGAAGATCTAGGAGGGAAAATTCGAATGAGATCACGGAAAATGGGAGGCTTATGTTGAAGGTGATCGAAGATGGATGAAGCTAAACTAAATTATTTAGATTTTTCTTCGATTTATAATAAATATAAACAATGCTGTTAATATTTTCAATTAACTCCTCTCTAATTTCTTCTAGGTCATCAATACCTGCCTCCCCAGTGTGAGCTGAAGGACCTCTTTCCTCACAAAGGAAATCAAAATACATTTTTAACTGCTTTCTTTCTTTGTGGGTAAAATGATTCTTTACATAAGATAAGAAGGATTTATTAAGAGGATTATTTAGATTCTTTTTGTTTGTATCATCCATTATTTCAATCCATTTACCTACCGAGACAGATTTTTCATATCTCAAACCTTTAAGATAACCGCGAAGAGGTTCTTTTCCATTGTCTTTATCCCCCCTCCAAAATTCATCAGGTATAAATCTAGTCTTTGAGGATAAGTTATTATCTTCAACTGCAAATTCCCAAGCTTTTTTAGCGATGTTTTCGTTGAACAAATCTTCGATCCCTTTAGAATATTCAACTTTAAGATTTGAAACATCTATGTCATTATTTTTACTGACTATATTATCGAAGAACTGTTTCTCAGCGGAATATAAGAACTTGCGTGATTTTTTATTATCTAATAAATCTAGTGATATTATGGCTTCATCATTTTCTATTAAATATTTTGTATGTCTAAAATTGTCATCATCGATATCACTAACTTTGTTTAGATATTCTAAAGCTTTTTTCTTTTGTCCTAAACATCTTAAAATTTTGGCACCTCTAATAAATAAATCATCGGATTCGGGGTGTTTTTCGATTAAATCATCAAATATGTTCAACGCTTTATTATAATTTCCCTGATGATAATAACATTTCTTGACCTCCATCAATATCTGGGTTCTCTTAAAATCCTCTGAACATTGATCTAAAGCCTTTTCAAGTATGACTTTTGCCTCTTCCATAAATCCTATTTTATTCGATGAAAGCACTTTTCCGGTATTGTAAAAAAAGTCAGTTTTAGAAAATGTTACATTTTCTCCAATTTCAAAGATTATATCCAATACATCAAAATCCTTAGATGCTAATTCTCTCAGTAATTCTTTCAAATAATTTAATAACTCATTATATCCAGCTTCATCGAAAAGTTGATTAAAAAAAGCTGTGATTTTTTGAATTCCCATATCCCTGTTTCCATTTTTAAGATCAATTAAACCTAGATACAGATTAGGACCTCTGACTTCCGGGGAATGTTCCTTCATCATCTTTAAATGTTTAGTTGCCTTTTCATAATCATTTTTCCATAAGTAAATCTTTGACATAATCAGATAGTACTCTTCGGAGTTAGGAATCAGGGTATTTGCTACTTCTAACCAATGAATTGCTTCGTCGTATTGAAATAATTCTAATTTCCTATAGGCATTTGATATTACTTTTTTGAATTCCTCTTGCAGTACCTTTTGGACCAAATTATCAAATTTATTATAGTTTTTATTTAGTAATATAAATCTATTATTCATATATATATAGTTCTCCCATCCTATTATTTCCTTAACTGACTCGATATCTGATAACTGATTTAATGTTTCGAATTCCTTTTTAAAATTTCGAGCCCGCTTGTAGGACTTTGCAAGATTAAATAAAAATTTAGCTTTGCATTTCACATCTAAACTTTCTATATCCTTTTCGATCTGTTCTAAATACTCATCAGCCTTTTCTTTGCTTCCCGATCTGAGATGACATTCAAATAAATTTTTTAACTCTATTACTCTTTTATATTCCCGGTTCTCACAGGTAAGACTTTTCGAAGTCTCTAATGCTTTTTTGTAATATGTAATTGCTTTATCAAAATTTCTTTTTTTTCTATACAGAGTAGCTAAGTTGTCAAGGTCCTTATAATGTATATGAAGATCGGAACTATCATTCCCTATTAAATATTTCAGTACTTTTTCAGAATTATTATATTCTCCACTTTCAATATACCTCGGGACTAACGAACGTAATGTGTCTAGGGATACATGACTGAGACTGATCCTTTCCATATCAAAATTCTTGGGATATTCATCATTTAAAATCTTGATTCTTTCTTCCAAGGAATTATTACGGAACCAGGTGATACAAGATATTGTAATAATATCCGTTATGAAATTTGAATATCTAGTTAACTCTGAAAAATCATTTGATTTGATTGATTCATCAAATATTTTCCTAATTAAAGATTCAGTAAGAGTAAGGGTTAAAACATCTAACACGCTCGTTTTAACTCTTAAACCATAAAATAGTTGATTTATCATCCTGTTATCAAAAGATTCGTCTTCTTCAAATTTTGATGCGAATTTGATATTTTTTATTATGTATTTTTTCTCTAATGTCCTATAATAAGATGGGTTATTTTCTATTTTGTAATAATAAGGGAAAATTGGTGAGAATAAAATAGTTATATCATGTGGTTTGTCAAGACTTTCGAGAAGATATTGTATCGCCTTTTCAGAGTATTTTTCTTCCCCCGGTTTTATCGATCGTAATTCATCAAAAAGATATTTACGTATGTTTTCTGTTTTAAGCGATTTTTTTCGATAAATTTCTACGATAGAATCAAAAGAACTGGGAGGACTTGTTTTAACTTCAGTTTCTGACTTTTTAGAAGTATCTTTGGAAATAGCTTTGTCCCCAGTATTGAAGATCATTTTTTTAGTATCCTTATCCATCTCACCTCTCACATTTCTAATGTAATCTCTTATGTTTTCTATAACGAAATCATTGTTTACTACCTTTTCGAGAACAAAACTCTGAAATCTAGGATCCTTGAACATTCTCTTTAAAAAAATATTATCTAATCCTATTATCTTTACTTTCTGATCTCTTATACTTTCGTCACCTTCATTTATTTGTTTAACAATTTTAGTATAATACTTTATCCAATAATCGGTGAGTAAGTTATCAATTTTTTTATCAGGGATTTTATCCCTAAGCGTAGTCATATTCTCAGACTCAAATCCTTATTAAAATCGAACCATAATAATCTTCCGCTAAAAATCTTAAAATAACGAACGAGAATAGAGAAAGGAATAAACTGAAGGTCCAAATCAAGTTAACAGACGATGATTTCCACCAAAACCAGCTCACTTCACCCCTTTAACCCCACTACCCAATCCCATAATTATCAAGCACAGCAGTTCACCCTCATGCCCAGAAAATAAAAAAATCCACTTCTGTCTGCCATCTTTCATATATGAACGACGGTAGTTCTACCTGGAAAAATTATCAACTATAGCAGTTAGATCATATATCAACTATGGCAGTTAGCTACCACCTTTTGCACGCGATAGACGTTTGGTAGTATGCTAAGAAGGCATTCCTCGCTAACGCAGTTCGCGAAAAAAAAACGTCTTTCGACATCCCTCATTTCATAAGATTGAACTCCTATTCACCCTAAAACATCCATCAACTCTTCCACATACTTGAGAGAATGATCAGCTTCGACCTCCCGTTCTTCATCGTAATTTTTATCACCGTACTTCGCATGAACGGTAAGCATCCCGATCTCTTTACCAGGAACTACGTCTCTATCCAAACTATCTACTACCAAAACGACCTCTCCCGGTTCCAATCCCATCTTTTCTTTGATTTTGTCTCTATACTCAAAACATGGTCGTTTAGCTCCATTTTTTAATACTCTTCCGCTCTCCACTAGTGCTTCTATTAGTTTGTTTCTAGATACTTCATTGTTTATTAGTTTTATTAATCCATCATCATCTATATAAAATACTTCAACATCTGTGGGAACATTCTCAGGTCCTTTTGACTCTTCGGATACCTATTTTACTTCGTATTTTCAAAACTCCTTGATGTTTCCCAAATAGAATAGAGGTTTTTAATATTGAAATCCCTATTATCTCCAAGTCAATTTTCCCAAATCTCTTCTAAGGTGCATAATAGTTCCTCTGATCGGAGAGTAATGCTTTTCAAATCTATCTTATCATCTGTAGATAGTTTTTTTCAATGCTAGAAGTAGTATTATTTGGTGAGGTGCTGTTTCCATCTGTTCTTATACAAATTTATTTCTCTCACTTCTACTCTCGATCACGTCTGAATATACCTTTCAATTTTTTCTTGATCTTTGATAAAGTCCCTTTTTCAGATTTTTCTTTGATCCCGTCCCGGGTTTTTTCTTTTCTTTCTTTAAGTCTTTCACCAGATTCAACTTTACTTTCTTTTTCTATTTTTTTCTTGGTTTTATCAGGACCCCAATATTTCAAAATCTTTGATGACTCGACGTTCTCTTCGATCTTTTTTTCAGACAGTTGTCTCAATTCATTTCGGACCTTTTTATCTTTTATTATTTCTTTTAAGCTCCTTTCGTCATTTTGGTAAGATTCAAATCCAGCTCGTTCAAGTTCTACTAACACCTTCTTTGTATCCTTACATTCAAACACAGGGGATTCGTCTAACCGATCACCTAATGCCCTGAATTCAGCACCTTGTTTCAAGATCCTCCGTCCGTCATCACCTATCAAAAGGGCGTTATATTCATCAGGTAAAGCAACGATATGATAAAAAGTAGCCTCTTTTTCGCCTTTGGGATTCCTCAATACTCTTCCTATACGCTGGATCAACGAGACATTCATCCCTCCTTTAGCAAAATTGATCGCGACCTCTGCATCAGGCATATCTATCCCTCTCCCAAGGACTGATCCAGGTCCTATTATTATCTTGGCTGAATCATCTTTATCTTTGAACTTCTCGATCTTTTTTAATTGATCCTCTGGGTCGCTTTTTGGTATCTGTACGACTTCCTGAGTAAATATGCCTTTCAATTTTTCTCCTATGGTTTTAGCTTGGGGATAGCTCTTCACTAGTACGACACATTTCTCTTCAGGTGCATGTTTTTTTACTATATCTAGAACTACTTCATCAGAAGGGTTTAGATTATCCCAATCAGCCCATCTAGTTTGTGCAGAATTAGAGATCATATCGAATTCCTCTGAGCTATCTCGGATTTTAGACCCTTCTTTTGACTGGATAAATCCTCTCAATCCTGAAACTGTTCGGAAAGTTGTAGGATGTGTATCTGAAGATACATCAATATTCATCTTTTTTAGATCGAATAGATGTTCCTTTTCATCGTATATCTCATACAATGGTTCCGTAGACTTACTAAGAGCATTTTGATCTTCTTTATCTGCTGGTGCATAATGCACGTTCCAATCGAAGTCTGCAATTATCCCCTTTTCTCTTGCTTCCTTGACAGTGAAGCTCCTTAACAAGTTCAATCTTTCCTCTAAAGCTTCTTTAGCACTATCGTCTCCTATCCACTTTTTGTCTATCGAGCCTGACATAGCTAATATAGCTTCACAATCAGATGCTAACTTTTTGAACAATGTTTTCCATGCCATGCCTTTTGTTGAACCTTTTCTATAACGATGAGCTTCGTCTAGGATGATCAGATCATAATTTTTAAAAGAGCTCATCTGTGTAAGTTTCTGAGCGGTTCGGAATTCTATCGTTCCCCATTGAAGTGAGATATTTCTCTCCGAGTACATCCTTTTCGTCCTATCTAGTGGTATACTGAGATGTTTATCGAATTCTTCCCTCCATTGTTCTAGTAAAAGGTCAGTACCAGCGATGACCAACACTCTTCCATCACTTTTGCGACCCCATCCATCTTTTTCACCGATTATCTCTTTTTCATCCTGTTGATGTAGTCTACCAAAGAATAAAGCGATCGCTGCTAATCCTAAAACGGTTTTACCTGTAGCTGTAGCCATATCTACATATCCTCTATATCCTTCTTGAGTCCAAGCTTTCAAAGCATCTTGTTGATGATCCCAGAGCGGTGTTGTCATCTGAGGTCTATCCATCAAACTTAGCAATCTTTCATCTTTTGGTATGTCTTTCAATCCATTGATAAGGACATCGATGTATTCTTGTCCTCCAGGATTTGAAAGGATTTGAAGGATCAAGTCCGTAGATGATTCTGGTTCGTCTAATTCCAATGTCGGTGGATCATCAATTTTTTCACTAGCGATCTTTTCGACAACAGCTTTAAGAACCGGACTAAGATCCAAATCATCTTCTAAAGAATCTAATTCATCTCTAAGTTCGTTCAATTTGAGTGCTAAGTCTCCTATCTCATCGCTCGCATATATTTCTAAATTTCTTTTCAGATGATATCTGTTAGAGGCTAACTCTTCAAGACCATTTACATAGAATTCACCAGTAGCTTCTCCAAAATCGAATTTGCTGATCATCCCTCCTGGGTCATTAGGATCTTTGCTTTTCCCTACAGCTATTCCATAGAGTATATCTAAAGCAGCACGATCTACCTGAGCAGGCCAATCTTTCTTACGTATGTAATCTTTTTTCAATCTTTCTTCTTTGAACATCTCCTCATAAGAAAGATGACTCGTTGCATCATCAGGATCGAACCCAAGACTCATGATTTTCCTTATGCCTAATAAATATATATTTTTTATGTTTACATAATAAATATGTTATATCAAATCTAGAAGAGGATCTTTTAGATCGACATACATGCCTGATCAATTATTAATCCAACCTTTTATCCGTCATCAGATAGATGACGTGTTTGTTCAATAATGATTATTTCTTTTTACTAGATACAAAGAAAGTTTTTTTGCTTATCTATTTTTGGATCGATTTATCTCACGAACTCGGCGATCTTTTCCGTCACTTTGTATCTCTTAATCCCTTCTTCGTCTTCTCCTACTCTGAGAAAGCCATTTTCCTTACACTGCCGAATCGTGTTCCTAGGATCGTATTCTATTTCCTTTTCTTCCAACCATTGTTTTATCTCCTCATATAAAACTCCTTCATCTTCTCTTTGAAGTTCGAGAACAGATTTGGTCACCATGTATTGATCGGCGGGCATCTGAAAACCTGGATATTCATCCCATGCTTCGAATATATCGAAGATGTCAGATAATGGCAATCTATAAGTGGATAACGCTATCTCTGCGACTGCTGGATTTTTTATAGAAAGTTGCTTCAAAGCCTCACTTGTCTCCTTCCCAGTGTTCGGTAAATTCCTTCTTTCAACAGCATCGGTAAGATAGGCCCAACTCAAGATCAAACCAGCCATCTCCTTGACCTCTTTTGGACTTTCGGCCTGATCTGCGATGTTGTACATCGTTTTTTTATCCATGTTCACGGATGGATGTACCTGTCCGCTTGTCAAGACATCGATAGCGGTGTTCTCACAGTTTTCTCCATCTTCCTCACAAGACTCACAATCTCCTCGGTACCTCTCAAGCACGAAATCGTAGAAACAGCTAGCCGCTAGAGTAGCATAAAAATCTCCGACCACCTCTCGATACTCTCTTTTGCCCTTTTCAGTGATTCTGTATCCCTCGTTCGTGTATCTATTGAAATTTTCCGGCATGTCCACTTGCTCGACCGATCCTTCTTCCTTTAAGGAGTTGATGCGCCTAGCGACGGTCGATCGGGGGATGCCATCATCTTCCTCACTGATGTCTGGATGAAGTACATCGATCTGTCTTTTGATGGCGCTCTTCCAAAAAGCGCCGTCGTAAGGTTTATCATCCTTGTCTGTATTAATTACTCCTTCCTCACCTACCTCATCTACTAAATATAGGACCTCAAGGATGGCTGACCTGTATATGGACCCTCTTGATAGCCCCCTAGATCGTTCTGATGACATAATACAACGATAAAAGGAACACTATTTATTTCTTGTCTTATTTTAGTTTTGTTGCAACGAGCAAAACCGTCGCAACGAAACAACTTTACTAAGTGTTGAGAATAAAGATCTTAGTGAAAACTATGAGAAGAGAAAGAAGAAGCGATAGTTCGGCGGATAGGAACAAGCAGAATCTCCTGCTGCCTTTAAGAGATGTTGATGAGGTCGGAGAAAGGTTCGAAAACTACGCGGAATATCTTGGCGTTATGATCGGTTCAAATCTCGATCTGATCGATGAAGTTTCTCGAGCATTCAAAGAGAAGGCTAGATATCGTTTTAAAAGAGCCGAAACTAAATTCAATCAAAAATTCAAAAAGATAGAGAAGAAAAGGATATCAACGGAGGAAAAGATCGGCGAAAAATATCCTATAACTGAGTTCCGAGAAGATCATATGCTCTCGGAAGAAGAGATAACAATAACCAATCTTCTTCTCGCTAAAAACGGTCTAGGCATAAATGTATCGGATCCAACTCTCCAAGGCGAGAAGATACTAGCATGTCTAAAGATCGTCCATGATACGCCTTTAGAAGAAGGTAGGAAATACCTGATCGACACTTCTAAATTGATAAAAGATAAAAAGATCATCGCCCCCGTGAATGATTATCCACCTGATGAAGAGATAGAAGGGAAGAGGTACGGGATCAGTGAGTATTCTGTATCAAGGATATTAGATGAAGTAGAGAGAGCGAAGAAGATAAGGAACTACTTCGATTCTACAGTAGAATCTCATCCTATCTTTAGTGATCGCGATAAGGATGAAAAAGATGGTGATATCTTAGAGGAACTCGATGAAGTCATCGATCCGCGAGATGTAGTCTTACCAACTGGACTAAAAAATAAAATCTTATCAACTATAGATCAACTTCAGCACAGGGACAAGTTTTATGAGGAGTGGGGCATGAAAGAGATAACAGGTGATAGATCTGGAGTTTCTCTTCTATTCAGCGGGCCTTCAGGAACTGGCAAAACGATGATGGCCAAAGCTATTGGAAAATATATGGGTAATGATGTGTATCATCTCCCTTGTGAAAATCTGATGAGTAGCTGGTACGGGAAAACAGAGAAGAATGTAAAAAAGATGTTCGAGGCTTTGAACGATGAAGAACCAATCATAATAGTAGACGAAGCCGAGGGTATCCTTAGCAAACGTCACGGGAGCACTGATGCTGCGAGCGCTACTGAAGATAGGATAGTGGATATTTTCCTCAGAGAGATGGAGACCGCAAAGGGAATCCTAGTTTTCACAACGAACTATTCCATAGCATTAGATAAAGCCCTTTCAAGGAGGTTCGATCTTAAAGTCAAGTTTCCAAGACCAGACAAGGAGGCAAGACAGAAGATATGGGAGAACCATATCCCTGATTCCTTACCACTTGCTGATGATGTCAACGTAGAAGAACTAGCTAAAAGATTTAAAATCAGCGGAGGAAATATAAAGAATGCGGTCCTTTATGCTGCAAGGACTGCCTTGAGTGAAGGTAGAGAGACGGTGTGTCAAGAGGATTTTGTCAGTGGGATCGAGTCGGAGAAAAAAGATGCTATGGACTACTCTCTTCACTCTGATGAGGAAAGGCACGATAATTTAAGAGGTTTCGATATATATGGATAAAAAAATAGAGAGAGCGCTAAAGAATATAAAAGGATTGGTCGAAGACCTGCCAAAGGATGAAACTCTAAAACAGCTAGAGATGAGGATGAAAATATGAGGAAGGTGTATTAAAGATGGCCATAAAGATTTTGCATACTGCGGACTTGCATATAGGAAAGAACTACGGGAGATATAACGAATACCCTGAGGTAAAAAAAGATCTAGTTGAAGAGAGGTATAAAGTCCTCGATCGATTAATATCGAAGGCAAACGAAAACGACTGTGAACTCTTCGTTGTATCTGGTGACCTTTTCGACGATCCCAACTTCAGGAAAAGAAAGGACGTGGAAAAGATCAGACCTTCTTTAGAAAGGTTTGAAGGAAGAGCCATATTGATCCTTCCTGGTAACCACGATTACCATTCTGAGAGGAACAAAGATCATTGGAGATGGCTAGAAGATATAGACGGTGTGATAGTGCTAAAAAACAAAGATAAGTACGATATATCAGATCGTCTTGAAGAGGGAAATGAAACATATATATATCCAGCCCCATGTGACCAGAAGATATCTCAGGAGAACAACTTAGGATGGATAGAAGAGTCGGAAAAGGAAGACGATATATTCCACATAGGTGTCGCTCACGGTCACCTAGAAGGATGCTCTTATGATGAAAAGGGTGTTTACTTCCCGATGACCAAGGATGAACTAAAAGATTTTGATCTAGACTTATGGCTTTTGGGGCATGTACACGTGATGATACCTAGAAAGGAAACGAGAGCTCAGGATCATTTCTATCCCGGTACTCCAGAGGAGGATGGATTCAAAAGGACAGCTGAAGAGAGTGAAAAGGGCAAAGCATGGATCATCGAGATAAAAGATGATAAGAAGATATCTGCAAAAAGTATCGATGTCGGTAGACACGAGTTCAAGCATGATGATATAACAGTTGAGGACATGGAGGATCTCGAACAGTTGAAAGATTTCATCGAAGACGATGAACACGAAAAACAGCTGTTGAGACTGACCGTCAAAGGTAAGATGGACAAGGATGATTTTGAAGAGGCACAAAAGTACATCAACGGCCTAAGAAGTGATCCAAAAGGTTTCAAGTACATAGAGCTAGATGACGAGGAATTCAACCCCAGGATAGATCTAGATGTTGTGAAGGACGAGTTCTCTGAAGGGTCATTCTCGTATCAACTTTTGGATGGTGTCTTAGAAGAAGACAGCGAGTTGAGTGATACAGCTGCGGAACTAGCTTATGAGATGATAGAGGAGATGAAAGGATGATAATCAAAAGGATAAATACACATCCATTCGGCAATCTATCGGATGCATCATTCGAGTTCGAAAAGGGTAAAACGAACGTGCTTCTAGGAGAAACAGGTGCTGGTAAAACGACCGTCTTCGACGCTCTGTATAGTGCCCTTTTCATCGATTCTAAAGTTCGGAGAAATAACCCAGAATACAAAAAATACATCAAAAAGAGATACCCGTTGGATGGCGGTAACGTGATCGAAGTCACTATCGGATTCGAACATGAAGGGAAAGAATACAACCTCACAAAAAAATGGTGTAAAGACAAGGACAAGAGTGAGGCGATCATCGAGGGAGACGATATCAGCAGACTGGAAGGTGATAAAGAGGTGAACGAGAAGTTGAAACAGATCTTACCTAGCAATAAAGGTACTTTCAAGAACGTTCTGATGGCCTATCAAGCATCGATCCAGGAGGTTTTCTCGATAGAAGATGACGAAGTGTATTCAGAACTCGATGAGAAATTGAGGAAAAAATTGAAAACAGAAGGCGTCTCTCCTCAAGAATTTTTAAAAAGGGTTGAAGAATATTACAGTAACTATGCAAAAAGATGGGATTTCGAAAGAGGAAGACCTGAAAGAAAAAGTAGTGGTGGATTATTCAAACAGAACATAGGTAAGATCTACGAGACCTACAAGGAAAAGAAAAACAAGGAAGATAAGCTAGAGAAAGTAAGATCTAAAGAAGAGAAGATCGGGGAGAAAAACAAAGAGTTGAACAGATGTAGTGAAGAGCTTGAGAAGGTCGAAGAGTTCTTAAAGACTCACAAGAAGGCATATGAAGATTCAAGTGAAAGAGAAAGGCTCGAGTTGAAATTGAAAAACAAAGAAGAAAAACACGAACAGTTAGAGAAAGATTTTGATGCTTGGGAAGAAGCTAAGGAAACTATATCTACCAAGAAAGGTGAGTCGAATATACTCCAAAACAATCTTGAGGAAAAAAAGGAGACAAAGGAAGAGCTAGAAAGGCTTGTCGAAATCCAAGATTTATCAGAAGAGATAGAGCAAGAGAAGGAAAAACTCCAGGCAGGAAAATTGGGTGGTAGTCTTGAAGCGAAAGAAGATATCTATATCAAGATCCAGAAAGACATGGGATCTGAAATCGATGAACACTCGTTAAAAAAGGGTGATAAAAAACAAATCGAAGCCGACGGGCGATTGAAAATAGTGAGCGATCCTCTCGATATAGAGATACTCTCAGGAGAGGGAAAGCTCGAAGAACGTTTAGGTAAGATAGAATCTCTTAGAGAGGAAAAGGAGCAAACAGCAGAGGAACATGACATAGAGTTACCATTAGGGAGAGAAGATCCAAAAGATAAATTGGAAGCAACAAAAGGCGAAATAACAGAATTGAAAAATGATATATCTTATGCTGAGAAAGACATCGAAGATGCTGAAGATACTATACAGGAGATAAAAGAAAAACACGAGGTTTCATCTCTCTCCAAGATAGGTGATAAAAAGAGTGATGTCAAAAAAGGGATAGATAAACTCAATGAAGAATTAGATCAGTTAGAGGATGTTCCAGAAAAGTTCTCTGATGCATCGGCCGAGTTCAGAGAGGAATATGAAAAACTTAGAGATGTCAGAAAAGACGAGCTCATTAAAGAAAAGACATCTATTTTGAACGAGTTGAAGGATATCGATACACCAGATATACCTTCAGAGGAGCTTGAAGAAGAACTTGAAGAAAAGAAAAGGAAATTCCAACGAGTCCTGAAGAAAGGAAAAGCTTACAGGTTCTTGCAAGAAAAGACAGAAGAATTACTAGAAGAAGGTGAACTGATATACGAGCAGCTCAAAGAAAGTCTAGAAGAATATTTCGGTAGGATATACGGAAAAGAATTCAAAGGAGTAAATATGGACGAGATGGAGATCGAAGGTATTTACCATCCTGAGGGATATGATATCCCTAGAGTGTACCTCTCCAAGGGCCAAGGAGATATAGCAGCTCTTTCTATCAGATTGGCTATGGCTGAATATCATCTTGAGGAGGCCGATGGATTCTTAGTGATGGATGATCCACTGGTGAATTTGGACAATACTAGGAGAGAGAACGCTGCGGAGCTTATAGATGATCTATCAGAGGATAAGCAGGTCATCATGATGACCTGTAACCCAGACAATGCTGACCTTTTCTCCGAGGCAAACATAGAGAACTTATGAGAGTATATCAAGCGAACACTTTTTCTTTTTTTCTTAAAATCTTAGAAATATTTTATCTAAATTAGAATAAATTTTGCGAGAATTTCTATGATTCAGTCAAGGAAAATTGGAACTATCCCAACAAATCCATCAACTCTTCCACTTCCTCGATAGAATGATCCGCTTCAACATCCCGTTCTTCATCGTAATTTTTATCACCGTACTTCGCATGAACGGTAAGCATCCCGATCTCTTTACCAGGAACTACGTCTCTATCCAAGCTATCTCCCACCAAAACGACCTCTCCCGGTTCCAACCCCATCTTTTCCAAACAGTAAAGAAATGGTCGAGGATCCGGCTTCTTCTTTCCAGTTTCATC
>JAFDTP010000046.1 GCA_019594195.1 Thermoplasmata archaeon | reverse complement strand
TACAGATTATCGCAGACTGGGCATATTTTCCGATCTCGTCGAGTTCTCTAACAATGATATAATCTACAATTCAGATGTGGATCTCTTCCTGAGCCTTTCGACCACGAAAGCTACCACTGAAGCTACAAAAAGATATGGATACGTCCCTGTAGGTGAAAGAAAAAAGCTGTACCGATTTTCTATCAAGAATATCTTCAACTACAGGTACAATGACGGTATAGATCTGAACAAAACTATTTCATCCAAAAAAACAGGCCATACTATCGAGATCACCGATGAAGTGAAAAAGGAAGATATGATCGATCTGATGGATTCCTACAAAAAAGATAAAAAGTTAAAAAATCTCAGAGACGAGGAGTTCTACCGATGGAGATTCGAAGAATGTCCGAACGACCATATTTTTATTTACTTCTGGAATCGAGATGAACTTGAAGCATACGTTTCTATGGAGAAGGATAAATTTCCATTCTTTGGTTTGAATCTAGACTACTACTCGCTGTTGGAGTACGGATACACCGAGATCAGAATATTCGAAGAGCTGGTCAAAACTCTAACAAAAAAGCTCTCTTTACCTTTCATGATGAGCTATATATTCACCAGAAAAGAAGAAGAGATATCGGCACTGAGAGATCACGGATTCAAAGGTTCTGACTCTTACCTGATAAACTCACTTCAAAATAGAGGTCTGCTGGACGAAGAAGGTCTACCTGGTATACTTGTCAGGCCGGCTTCGAAGAAGGTCGGAGATAAAGATTTTTACCTTGACAATACTGACACCCGCAAAGAAAAAAACTGGTCTCTTTTCTGGTCTGATGTTCATTGATCGCCTCTCTCCAGCTCCTCATAGATGGAGATCAACTTGCTCTTCTCGTGCTCCCAATTGAACTTTTTCACCGCGGCAGAAAACGCGTTCTTACCTAATTCTTCCCTCAACTCACCATCATCTCGAAGTCTTTCAACAGCTTCCTTGATACTTTCAGGGGCATGTTCAACGACCAGACCACAATCCCACTCTTTAGTGACTTCGCCGGCATGCGTATCATCCGAGACTATGATCGGCCTTCCACATACCATTGCTTCGAACTGCTTGTTCGCCAATGCCAGAGAACTGTTCGGATCATCAGGATCTATAGGACATACTACGACATCAGACCTCTTGGTTTCAGGTATCACATCTGAATATGGTATACTGCCTAGGAATTCAACATTAGAGTATTCAGAAGATCTCTCTTTCACTTCCTCGTACAAGTTCTCTTTCTTCCCAGCTATCCTAAACCTGACGTTATCCATCTCACCAAATATATCGACCAATTTGGGGAACATCCTTGATCCGTGTAACAAGCCGATGTAAGAAAAAGTAGGAACGTCATTAGATGGTGGTTCATATTCTTTAGAAGGTAAAGGTTTACAGTTCATCACAATAGTCAGAGGTCTATCCGTCACCTTATCCAAGTGCTCATAAAAAGGCCTACTAGTTGTTATTATATGATCAGCGTTGGAAGCTAATACTTTCTCGAATTGAAGAGCGCCCTGCGCCAATGCTTCGCTCCTGTCCTTTCTTATCATCAGACCGAAGATCTCGTGGGCGTCATAAACCAATTTCATCCCCAGCTTCTTCTTCATCTTGACTCCAGGCATTAAAGTATCTAGATCGTGACAGTGAACTACATCGAAATCCTTACCCCTCTCATGAAGTTCTACTCCGTACTCGTAGGCCTTTTTCCACCACATCATATTGCCGAACAATGGATTATCAGGAAGTCCTTGAGAATCCGCCTCTGTTAGATGAAGATGATGGACTTCGATCCCGTCGTGTTCTTCGACATCGGGCAGTTCATGCTCCTGATCGTGCCTTGCCCAAACCAGAACCGTAACGTCGTGTCCCGCCTCTGTCAGCGCCTCAGCTTCGTAATACACTCTAGGATCGTTCCTGAATATCTTGGTCAGCAGCATCAAGACGTTCATCTTCTCTTTATCTCCTAAAATCATCATCGAATGTATATTTATTGTTAATGCATTTGAAAAAGATCGACAATACTAAAACCGTCTCTTTAGATCAAAAGGCGTATGAACTTTTGAAGAAGAAAAAGAAAAAGGAGAATGTTCCGTTGATGTAGTTAAGAAATTGACTAACGAAAAATCTCTGTTAAAGATAGCTGAGATCTGGGAAGACGAAGAATTAAGAAAAAGCATAGAAGATACAAGAAATTCAACAGAAAAAGACCTGGATGAGATCTTCGAGGAAGAATTATGAACTCTATCTGAAATCACTATAAAATAATATTGACTTTTTACACTTCTCTACGTGTTTTCATTCTGATATTTTAGAACCTCAACTTAGTGAATATCATCACTGACTCCCTAGATATATCCGCTAGGTTTTCTCACTCTCTACTAGACGTTTCAAAAAAGTTTCATCATTCCAAATATGCACAATTAGATCATTCACCTGACAATATTTCTTCGACCTCTCTTTTCATCTCTTCAAGCTCCTCTAAAACCCCGAGAGTCTCACATCTCTCCTCGAGATAGTCCTGATCAAGATTTTTTTGCTGCCGGACGAATACGCTTTCAGCGTCCTCTATATCCTGCTCACTGCCGTAATACAATTTGTTAGCGATGGTATCTTCAGGAGAAGCTACCCACATCTCGATGCCTTTATATTTGATCTTATTTCGATTTTTCAAAGTCATCTTTTCTTTAGGTTCGTAAATTCCTTTGATATCGAGTCTGAAAAGCGAATCTTTTTCTTTCGCGGTGAAGTGTGTTTTTTCCTCAAAGGCCCGTTTCATATCTTCAGGGTCCGAAAAAAATCCCTTGTTCTGAAGATAGTTGGCAAAATCTTTTATCTCCTCATCTTCGAGTTTCACCACTAAGTCCAGGTCAACAGTTGTTCTTGGATTTCCATAAATTATTACCGCCATGCCTCCAACCAATACGTAATCTATATCTTACTGGTTCAGATATTCTGTCGTGGTTCTCAGAACTTCTTCAATCTTCTTCAATTTCAGCCCCTCGGTTAAGTTCGATAGAAAATTCGATCAGATCTAATCCCATCTGTAAAGTCTCTTCTTCACTGAAATCTCTAGCTCTCAAAGCCTCCCGGATATTGTCTTCTCTTCTTTTTTTCAATCGTTCTCGTTTCAATCGATCACGGCTAGACATTTACATTTCACTCCGTTCTTCTGTAAATTCAAACATTTTTACCTTATAAAATACCATCGATAAGTAGATATCCATATACCTCATTCTCACCGAGTTATCTCATCACTCAAAAACCAGTAATCTTTCTATTCTTGTATTTCTAGCTCTTCCACACCTCTAAAATGTTTATAATTTGCTGTTAAAAGTTCAAGATCATTTTTTATCGCTGTCGCCGCGATGTAAATACCATGAAGATCATCTACCGGTCTGCCGATCTTCCTGAGATCCACGAGAACCTTCTCGGATGTCTTTCTTTACTTTTTCCATCGTCTCTCTATCCGAGATGTTTTTTCCAGCCACCTCCGCTATCTTTTTCCTAAAATCCAATTTTTCCTCGATAACTTCACTGAAGCTCTTTCCATCTTTTTTCTTCTTTAATAAATAAAAATTTTCGGATCAAAGAGTTTTGTCAACTATCCCCGATCTCATCTCCGATGATTTACTTTAAATAATAAAACCTTTCTACATCAGTCGACAAAACGATGGATACTATGCTCATCAGCATAATAATAACAGTGAAGAACGAAGCTAGAGACATGCCAGACTTACTCGACAGTCTGATAGTTCAAGAACCACCGATAGAAGTCATCATAGTCGACGCGCACAGCGACGATGGAACTCAAGATATAGTCAGAGATTACTCTGAAGACCACGACTTCATCAACCTTTACATAAAAGGTGGAACGAGAGGAGAAGCTCGAAACTTCGGAGTGGAAAAAGCGGAAGGTGAAAAAGTCGCTTTCATCGACGGCGACGTGATAGTCAATCCATTCTGGGCGGAAGAGATGCGGGAAAGCGCGAAAGAATACGACGTGGTCGCGGGAAAGACGATCCAGATAGGTTATCACGCGTTCGAAGAGCTGGAGAGGGTTGAACTTTTCCACAAAGGCTACGACATCACTTATCCGAGCTGCAACCTTCTCTATGATAAAAAACTGTTCGAAGAGATCGAAGGTTTCGATCCGTGGTTTCAAACCGCTGAGGATATAGATCTGAATTTGAGAGCTATAGAAGCTGGAGGAGAGATAGGTTACAACGAAGACGCGATCGTGTACCATCGAACGAGAGGAAGTTTCTACGGCTTCTTCAAGCAGGCCTTCTGGAACGGCTTCGGAAGGAAGCAGCTTACGATGAAGCATGGAAAACTATGGAGTAATTACTCACCAGGAAAGATGCTGGACCATCAGATAACGCTCTGGTACTTCATAAGATTACTTCCGGCGTTCTACGGATACCTAGGCTGCAAACTTTTCGGCAATCGGCCGGAAGAATCTGATAAACCTCTTTAAAAGCAAAATCATTAATATCAGAAAGCACCTTATCTTGTATTGATGAAAACGTACATAAAACTGACATTCAACAGCGAGGGCGAAAGACCCTCCGAAACACTCGATGTACTCCATGGACTAGGATTTGAACCCCAGAGAGGGGAATACGATATGGTATACGACTGGGAGGACGGTGCTGATGTGAGTGACGCGATACGTTTCGCGGATCAGATACACTCTGCATTAGAAGGATACAACGTACTTTACTCTATAGAAACCGAGACTTTTGAAGAATAGTTGGTAAAAGAAAAATAAAAGGGGGTTTGGGTATCTTTAGAAGCCGTATTCTTCACATTTTTCGTCGACTTCGTCCTGTATCCTCTCTATGTGTTCATCGGTAAGATGTGCGAATCTTCTCTGTTTCTTCAGGTATTCTTCAACAGGCTTTCTCTCTTTCGGCTTTTTTGTGATGTTGATATCGCAGATCTCGCCGTCTTCAGCTTCCCAAAGGACGAATATTCCAGTTTCTACAGCTAATCGCGCCAATTCGACCGAGTCGTCACTGCCATGTCTCCATCCGGTCGGACATGGAGCGAAGACGTGCACGAAAGCGGGGCCGTCCGCATCTAAAGCCTTTCTGACTTTCTTCTTCAGGTCTTCCGTATAAGCTATGCTAGCTGTAGCAGCGTACGGGATATCGTGGGCTGAACATATCCTAGCTATCGGCTTCTTCGGCCTGTCTTCACCTATACTGACTTCACCCGAAGGCGAAGTGGTCGTCGAAGCTCCGTATGGAGTAGAACTGCACCTCTGGATACCTGTATTCATGTAAGCTTCGTTGTCCAAACAGATGTGAGTTATGTTGTGTTTCCTCTCCATCATGCCGGAAAGTGCCTGGAAACCGATATCAAAGGTACCTCCGTCACCTGCGAACGAGATGATGTTCGTCTCTCCTTTCTTGTCCATCTGTTTCAGTGCTACTTCAATACCTGATGCGACACTTGCGGCGTTCTCGAAAGCTGCATGTATCAAGGGTATCTCCCAAGCTGTCTGTGGAAACGCTGTCGTAGTGACTTCTAAACATCCTGTCGCTACGGTAGCTATAGTATTGGGTCCCGCTTCATTCAAGATAGCGCGCATCGCTGTACCTTCACCGCAGCCGGCACACATCCTGTGTCCAGATGCGAACATTTCTTTATCTTCATCTTCTGCCATCATTATCACCTCATCACATCTTCGTTCATATTCAACCATTCTACCGGCTTCTTCACCTCTCCGGCTTCAACGGCTTCCTTCGTCTTCTCGTACATCTCTTTGAAGTTCTCTTTGAATATCTCTCTTCCACCGAGACCTATGATGAAGTTCTTCATCAGCGGACTCTTACTTTCATTGATGAACGTTCCTGCGCTCTCAGCGAATATGGCACCTCCAAAACCAGGAGATATGTTCCTATCGACTACGGCAAGACCGTCTGCATCTCCAGCGATCTCTTTCAACAGGTCACTTGGGAAGGGTCTGAAGACAGTCATCTTGGCCATTCCGACCTTCTTGCCTTCTTCACGCATCTCATCTACTGCCGCTCTCGCTGTTCCGGACATGGATCCCATGGTCAGCAGTATTATATCTGCGTCCTCGCACTTGTACGGAGTTATCCTGTTGTATTCTCTGCCGAATTCCTCTTCGAACTCGTCGAATATCTCATCGATTACTTCTGGTGCCTTCTCTATAGCTTCTGTCTGATCGTATTTCAATTCCTGATAGTATTCTGGAGTTCCCAAAGAACCGAAGGTCATCGGGTCCTCGGGATCGAGTTTACCGTGTGGAGGTTCATAAGGTGGTAGGAAATCCTGAACATCCTCTTTAGCAGGGACCTGAACTCCTTCAACGGTGTGGGTCAGTACGAAACCGTCTATACCGACCATCGCTGGAAGAAGAACTCTTTCATCTTCAGCTATCCTGAAAGCGAGTATCATCAAGTCCAAACCTTCCTGGTTCTTCTCGGCGTAGAACTGCATCCATCCGGAATCTCTTGAAGAAACACTGTCCTGATGATCTGCCCATATGTTGATCGGTGCGGAAAGCGCCCTATTACCTACAGCCATCACTATCGGTAATCTCATGCCTGCCGCGATGAACAGCATCTCGTGCATCAGAGCTATACCCTGAGAAGCTGAAGCCGTACAAGTTCTAGCTCCAGTAGATGAAGCACCGATGCAGGCGCTCATCGCCGAGTGTTCGCTCTCTACTCTGATCATCTCCGCGTCTAACTCTCCGTCTGCGATGTATTCAGAGATCTTTTCAGGGAATAACGTCGATGGAGTGATGGGGTAAGCTGGTATAACATCTGGTTCACAAAGCTTTGCACCTAGGGCTGTCGCCATATTACCTTGGATAGTCATTCCTTTTTGTTCTCCCATATTATCACTTCTCCTCCTCGAGCATTACGATAGCGTCTACAGGACATTCTCTCTCACATATCCCACAGCCTTTACAGTAGTCGAGATCGATCTCAATACCGTCTTCGATTTTCTTAACGGCGCCGTCTGGACAGTAATCGAAACATTTGAGGCACTGGATACATTTCTCTATATCGACTTCCGGCTTCATCGTTCTCCAACTTCCGGTCTTGTACTCTTTCGAACTGCCAGCTTTCTTGTTTATTCCGCCTATAGTGATCTTAACTTTTGACATTTTTTACACCCCAACTACATTTTCATAAGCTTCTTCTGCGGCTTTTTTATTCTCGTCGTGCTTCACAGGTACATTGTTCTCTATCGCCTTTTTGATATTTTCCATCTGTACATTCCCCACTACTTTTGAATATGCACCAAGGATAGCAGTGTTGACGATAGGATTGGTTTCAGTTCCGAGGCCGTTCTCGACAGCTATCTTTGTGGCGTTGACCGTATAAACTTCAGCTTTCGGGAAGTCGAATTCGGATGGATCCTTCCCAGTATTCAAGATTATCTTTCCACCTTCTTTAAGGCCATCTGTAACGTCTACCACGTCCAATAGGCTCATATCCAGAACTACCACTATATCTGGCTCGTAGATCTGTGTTTTTATGTCTATCTCTTTCTCATCGATCCTGGCAAAGGCCGCAACAGGGGCACCTCTCCTCTCTACACCGAACATCGGGAAAGACTGAACGTCTTTACCTTCTCTAAAAGCGGCGTCAGAAAGAGTATGCGCGGCGGTGACCGCACCCTGTCCACCTCTGCCGTGGAATCGCACTTCGTACATTTTTATCTCACCTTTCGTGTCAATGAAATAAGAGGAGATAATAAATGTTCCGATTGTAAACCCAAATAAAAATATACTTAGAGTCTATTTCCAGTGTAGATTATCATGTATGAGAATGCGCCCGAAGAAGTCACAAATGTTATAGTCACAGGAAAGAGCGGAGCGGGAAAACAGCCGAGGATAGATGTTTTGGTGGAAGAATACGATCTTGAACAGCTCTCTACAGGGAACATATTCAGATCGTATCTCGGCGAATTCGACGGTTACGGCTACGAGGGAGACATCTCCCAGTTCTGGAAAGATACTGAGGAGAAGTTCGTCGCGGACGAAGATATAGCCAAAGAGATAGGTACGGACAAAGAAAGCGTTATACTAGGACTGAAGGCTAAATATTTCGTCGATAGAGGCAAGTTCGTACCGGACAGGATCACGAACCAACTCTTTGAATCTTACTTTGGAAATAAGGATCACAAGGACCAGGTACTTGACGGTTATCCGAGAACAAAAAAGCAGGCGGAGTACCTCCTGGACCTCGTAGATGAAAAAGACTCAAAGATAGATTTCATACTATGGGTAAGGAATACTGACGAAAAGATCATCGAAAGGACCACCAAGAGAAGGATCTGTCCTGAATGCGAAAAGGTGTACCATCTCGAGTATGACCCCCCGGAAGAAGGAAAGTGTAAAGACTGCGGAGTCGAAGTGATACAGAGAGATGACGATACCGAAGAGAAGATCGAATCTAGGTTGCAGGAGTTCAAAGATAAAACCAAACCTATGATAGACTTCTTGGAAGAAGAGATACCTATAGTCGAAGTACCCGGTCACCTGGAAGAATTCACACCAGAGAACGTCAGGAGAAGCGTTATGGAAGCACTAGATGAAGTCTGGGAAGACAGATAGGAAAACCCATTCTACAACTTCTTCTTTTTTACCGAATACGAAAAATAGAAATATATGGAAGTTCTAATTGTAAAACACTCGAGTGGAGGTGGAGGACCATCGGTATCGGGAGCTCAAGCCGTGGTGATGGAGGATACCCTATAATCCTGAGTACTGACAGGACTCTAGCCTCCGACTACAACGGGAACGAATTCATCGGTTTTGGAGCCACTTTCCCCAAGATACTCCCTGATTTTCTTTACAAGTCGTTATTCGCGCCTTCGGTACCTCAAGATAACGGGATAGCGCGGTTCGGCCACTGCGGCAGCAGGAAGATAGAAGCCGCGCTCTTAGACGAAGGTTTCAGCGAAGAAGATATCGTTATAGGTCATCCCGATCATCTGGATAAACTTATAGGCCCTGATACAGAAGCCCTCGGGATAACCACACACGATCCACTCGGTCTCGGACCGGCTTCTACGACTTTCTCCAACTTCGTGAAAGGTGAACCGTACAGTTCGCATTATTTCAAAGAACTGGTCGAAAACCCTTATCTCCAGAAATATGGAGTCGATGTCATAGTCGGAGGACCCGGAACATGGCAGTTGGACGATAAAAGGATAATGGAGAAGTTTAACGTAGATGCTTTGGTCATCGGGGAAGGAGAGAGGGTCGCGCCGGAACTGTTCAAGAAGGCGATGGATGGTGAGGAATTGCCCAAGTCCGTTCAGGGTGAAGTGATACCGGCGGAAGACATCCCTAATATCAAGGGACCGACGATAAACGGTTTGGTGGAGATAAGTCGTGGATGTGGTAGAGGATGCAGTTTTTGTAAACCTACCCTTTTGAATCTCAGGCACCGCCCTATAGAAGATATCGTCGAGGAGGTGAAGATGAACGTTGAAGCGGACAATGCAAAAGCTTTGCTTCACGCGGAAGACGTACTCAGATATGGATCACAGGATCTGACCCCAGAACCGTCAAAACTCTTGAAGCTTATCGAGGAAGTCAAAAAACAGACTGATAACATATCTTTCAGCCACGCAGCACTGGCTTCTGTCGCTTCAGACCCGCAGTTGATCCGGGAAATATCGGAACTTCTTCATATCGGGACCGAAAAAAAGCCGTGGTTTTCGGCCCAGGTGGGTCTAGAGACCGGTTCCAAAGAACTGGCTAAAAAACATCTCAAGGGCAAAGCGAAACCCTTCGATCCCGAGGAATGGCCCTCGGTGATAAGAGAGGCGTTCCAGATATTCGATCAGAACGATTGGCTGCCGTGTATTACCGTGATAATGGGTTTGCCTGGAGAAACCAGCGACGACGTGATGGAGACCATGGAATTATTGGACGATATCTGGGATAAAGATTTCTTCATAGTTCCTCTGATGTTCGTCCCTCTAGGCGCGAGCGAAGGGGAAGATTTTTTCTCACGTGATGATATGGAACCCGAGCACTGGCAGTTGTTAGCGAGATGTATCAGGAAAGATTTCGATATAGTACCCAAGTTGATCGAAGATATCAGCGTGATGGATGATATAAGCGCGGTCAAAAAGCATGGCTACCATCTACTGACGAGATACATGATGAGGAGATTAGAACCTCACATAGAGGCCATGGAAGATGGCCGAGATCCCAGTCGATGAGTCCTTTCAGAAGACTCTCTCTGCTTTTTCCTCGTAAATCTCGTAATCTTTTTGGCTGTAAAGGACCATCCTGACCAGTTCTATGCCTTCATTCTCTTCCAAAAAGTTCTTGATCTCGTCCAGTGCTATCTCCGCTGCCTCATCTGTCGGATAACCGAATGCTCCGGTGCTCAAAGATGGGAAAGCGATCTTATCTATATCGTTCTCCAGCGCGAGTTCGAGGCTGTTTCGGTAAGATCTTCTAAGATCCGCTTCGTCTTTCTCGCTTCCCGAATAAACCGGTCCGACAGTATGGATAACATGATCCGCTGGTAATTCGTAACCTCCGGTTATCTTAGCTTCTCCGGTCCCGCATCCACCGATTTCCTTGCACTCTTCGTATAGTTCTGGACCCGCCGCTTTATGGATAGCTCCTGCGACACCTCCTCCGGGCGCTAGTCTTTTATTCGCGGCGTTCACCACCGCTTCGATCTTCTGTTCTGTGATATCATCTTTGACAAGTTCGATCCTGCCTTCGTTGATTTTCATACTTTTCATATCTATCCCTCAAATACAAAAAATATGATATCAGATTTAAATCTGTCCGAAGAAGAGTGAAATTAAAAGGTTAAAAAAAGGTTTTTAGGAGATCTGAGGTGGCTTGTCCTCTCTTTTGCCTTTGAACTCTAGCTCTATCTCCAGTTCTCTTTCTCCGTATCCTTCAAAGTCTATATCCAGTTCGATATTGTCTCTGAAAGTGAACGGTAGCTCCCACTCGTCAGTATCTATCTTTATCGTATCACCTTCTCTCATCTGTTTTGCCAGGGATTCTAGGAAATCAGCTACTTGTTCCTTGTTCAGGTACACTTCGTGTTCAAGATCTCCTTCTTTTACGACTCTTTTCTTGCCTTCGGATTCGTTCGGTATTTCAGCCATCTTATCACTCATGATAAGGGAAAAGATAAAAATATATAAAATTTCTTTGGAATATTATACGTGATAAGATGGAACCGATGGAGATAATCGGATCGAAGGCGCGCCTGCAGATACTTCACCGTCTATCTGAACAAGATATGTACGTTTCGGAGTTGATGGAAAGTGTAGGTTTGGATGGAAAAACTGCGAAGCATCATCTGAATAAACTCGAAGGAGAAGGTATAATCTCCTCTCGGATGGAAGGTAGAAGGAAATATTATTCCCTGGAAAAAGAGGTTTTGGTTCGGATATCACCTTCGCCTAACCGTAGATTTCGGATACAGTTCCCGACAGTCAACACCGAATGATCCGCTATTGATCCACAGGCTCGAACTCCGCGGTGAAGTGCCCCAACAATTCGGGAGCGTAAGTCCTCTTCAGACCGCTGATCTCATCTCTTTTTTCATGAAGTTCTATCACGGATTCAGCGACATAGTCAAGCTGATTCAGCGTGTAGACTCTACGTGGTATGGCTAATCGCATTGTCTCCATCTGAGCAGGTATTATGTTACCTTCCTCATCCTTTTCCCCGAAGGCGCTAGTACCGAGCTCCACGGCTCTTATACCTGATTCTTTGTAAAGCTCGGTGGTGAGAGCCTGTGCTGGGAATCTTTCTGGGGGTATGTCTGGTAAAAGCCTGCCGCCGTCTACAAAGACCGCGTGACCGCCGGCTGGTTCTATGATCGGAACGCCATTATCCAGCAATTTTTCAGCCAAGTATTCCACCTGCTGGTGCCTGTACTTTTGGTAGTCTTCTCTAGTAGCCTCTTTTATACCTTCGGCCATCGCCGATAATTCTCTGCATGCCAGACCTCCATAGGTGGGAAATCCTTCGACTATTATGCTGAGGTTTTTGCACTCTCTGTGCAGTTTTTCATCATTTATACCTATGAGACCTCCAATGTTGACCAAACCCTCTTTCTTCGCGCTGAAAGTGAAGCCGTCGACGTATGAGAACATCTCCCTGGTTATCTCTCTGATGGATTTGTCCTCATAACCTTTTTCTCTCTGCTGTATGAAGTATGCGTTCTCCGCGAAACGACAGGCGTCGAAGAAGAAGGGTATCCCGTACTGATCTGCAATCTTTGAAACCTCTTCGATATTTTCCATGGAAACGGCCTGACCGCCGCCGGTGTTATTAGTTATCGTCAGCATTATCAGAGGGATATTTTCTTCTCCCTTCTCCTCTATTATTTTTTCCAACTTATCCACGTCCATATCGCCCTTGAAATCAACTCTTTTTTCGGGTTCGTATGCTTCATCTATTACCAGATCGACGGGTTCGCCTCCCTTGTGCTTGACGTTCGCGCGGGTAGTGTCGAAATGCATGTTGTTAGGTACATAATCTCCCTCTTCGACAAGAGTAGAGAAAAGTACGTTCTCCGCGGCTCTACCCTGGTGTACCACCACGAACCTCTCAAATCCGAATATGTCTTCAACCACATCTTCCAGCCGATAATATGAGTCACTGCCGGCATAAGCCTGCTCAGTATCCAGCATCTTTGAGTACTGCCTGTCGCTCATGGCGGTAGTTCCAGAGTCGGTGAGAAGATCGATGAAAACGTCCTCTGAGCGAAGTTTGAAAACGTTGTAACCAGCCTCCTCTATCTTTTTTTCCCTCTCCTCACGGCTCAATCTATTTAAAGGCTTCACCATCTTGATCTTGAAAGGTTCCGGATCTGTCATTCTTTCACGGTAGGATGAAATAACGCTTGATAATTAAATTTAGGGTCATTTATTGCTTAATATAGTTGGATCATCTTCGATGTAATGGATAAAATAAAAACATATGGAGGATGATATAAAAGAGATTTAACCAGAGGATTATGGGATGAAGGAGAGTGGGTATAAGGTTGAAAACAGTCTGAATTACAAATATAAACTAAATGCAAAAAGTATATAAACAAAAAATATGTGCCGGATTTAATCGGTTGCAGATTTCAAGGATATGATCTGCCTTATAATGATCTAAAGAGGGAAAAGATGGAGTCAAAGTTAGAAAAAGTGTGGTCCTTGATCGCAGTATTGATAATATATTTCAGTGTATTTAGTATGGCAGTAGGCCATGTAGAGGGAAGGAGTGAAGATCAAATAATAGCTGAAGATGGAGATATGGGAGAAAAGATTGAGGACAGCGATTCTTTTGGCTTCATAGAACCAAGTGAAGGATGTACGGTCGATTCCACCACAAGTACTACCGTGGAAACTGAGTGGAAGGAGAGTGATTACAGTAGACTACGATTCAATATTGATAGTGATCTCCATGGAACTCTAAATACATGGGAAGATACAACGGCTGACTATACTTATGACGATGTAGATCCCGGGGATAGAATTTTGAAGGTAGAATTGTTACAGTATTACCCAGAAGAGGGATGGGGAGTATTGTATGAAGATGAAATAAATGTCACGATTGATATCTTTGATATGGAGATTTCTAACATCGATGATGAAGTCGTAGAGGGTGGGGATATAATGGTCGATAATGAGGCCACATATGCGGGTGTAGAGAAAGAGACTAAGGATATAGAGTTGAATATTGACGAGGAAGTGGAAGATAGTGAGGAGGTGACTTCACAAGGAAAGGATGATTACGATTCCCTATGGGAGCACGAGGAGCACGATGGTACGGTGTGGTCGGTCGATCATGCGGAGATAGGTGGTAAAGAAGTGGTCTTCAGTGGGTCTTCAGATGACACGCTGGTGGCGTACGACTATGAGGAAGAGGAGAAGCTATGGGAGCACGAGGAGCACGACGGTACGGTGCGCTCGGTCGACCATGCTGAGATAGATGGTAAGGAAGTGGTGTTCAGTGGGTCGTCAGTTGACACTGTGATAGCATACGACTATGAGGAAGAGATGAAGCTATGGCAGCACGAGGAGCACGATTGATATCTTTGATATGGAGATTTCTAAC
>JAFDTP010000165.1 GCA_019594195.1 Thermoplasmata archaeon | reverse complement strand
ACATATTATCTCTTCTTTTATCACATCGAAGTCCAAACCTTGGGTGAAGAGTATGTTCATATCATCTTTATCCCTTTCTCGAGATGTTACACTTTTCAGAATGAATATATCCCGATGATAACCGATAAGAATTATTATTTTATGTCTGAACGTGGTATCGATGTGAAAGACGTGATGATCCACACGATACTCATCGATAAGAACAGCGTGACCTACAACAGTTATGCCTGTCTTCTTTATCTAAAAGAAGATCTAGAGGGAGTTGTGGAAAGAGCCAGGTTGTACGGTATCGAAGAGCACTTCGTTAACTTGAAAGAGTTTTTGGAGGATAAGAAGGAGAGAGAATTCCTCCCGACCTGGGAAGAGTTCGTCGAGATGGCAGAGGAATATGAGGTGTCAGTATGAGGAAGGATTTTGATAGAGAATACATCGAAAAGGAATTGACCAGGTTAGACAAGGATTTGGATGAAAGGATCGATTTTTACATGCTTGGTGGAGGAGCTATGAGTTTCAGGGGTTTGAAAGCGGCAACCAAAGATGTAGATGGTGTAGTTAAAAGTAGAAAGGAATTTGATCGACTGAAAAGAGCCCTTGCAGATTCTAGGTATGATGAGATAGAGGTCAGTGAAGTCTATGAGAAGATGAAAACAAGGATATTCTTACAGAATGAAGAGGGTTTCAGGTTCGACCTATTCGTCAAAAAGATCGCCGACGGGTTGCTTCTATCTGATGGGATGATGAATAGATCTGAGAGGCTTCTTGGATTGGAAGATTTGAACGTGTTGGTGATGTCTCCAGAGGATATATTCATTCTGAAAAGTGTAACATCTCGAGAAAGGGATAAAGATGATATGAACATACTCTTCACCCAAGGTTTGGACTTCGATGTGATAAAAGAAGAGATAATATGGCAGAGCGAGAACTCTACGAGTAAAGCATGGTTGGCTTATTTTTATGTAGGATTGGTGGAGTTCGTGGAGAAGTATGGTTTTGAGATACCATATTTCGATGAGTTCGGTGAAATCGCCTCGAGGGAAGTTGTAAGGTATCAGATAAAAGATATGTTGAGGGATGGGGAGATGAAGATTACAGAGATCGTAGATGAGATCGGTGAGGATAGAGAATGGGTAGAGGATGTATTGAAGGAAATGGAAGGTGATGAGATCAGTATCAAAGGTGATATTGTCAGAAAGTTATGAAGAATGATTACCCTATAGAGTTTTATCTTTCTTTGCAATCGATCCTGCGCTGGCTGTTACGCGTTGGAATAAGTGTTCCACTTGTTCGCAAACTGGAAGTTTGCTCACACTCCCTTCTCGCCTGCTCGGGAACAAACCAACGGTTTGTGACTCGTCAGAACTTCCGTTCTAACTATCATTCGCTTGAAGAGCTCATGACTAAGAGGAATCATGATTCCTCGTGGGGAGGAAAAACAAACATATTTATATATCTAAGTTGACAATACACAAATGTTAAGATGACCAATGAGGAGGCAGAGATCGTAGAGACAGACGGGGTTGTAGGTGGTAATCCTAGAATCCAGGGAACAAGAGTTCAAGTAGCTGATGTAGCACAATATTATACGGAACTTGGGTGGAGTATAGAGAAAATATCTACAGAATTAGATCTGACTCCCGATCAAGTATTGGAAGCTCTGAAATACTATTACAAAAATTCAAAAGTGATCAGAGAGATGATCAGAGCTCGAAAAGCGGAGACTGCTTGATGACAGAGATCAAACTCTTGTTAGATGAAAACATGCCTCTTGCTTTGACTTCTCAATTGAAGATTAGGGATATCGATGCAGTGTCTGTAAAGGGTCTTTCGATGAAAGGGGAAGATGATGAAGAGATCATGAAGAGATGTGTTGAAGAGGGAAGAACATTGGTCACTTTTGATAGAGATTTTATTTCTGGGTTGGATGAGAGATTCGATCACAACGGGATCATATTGTTCTCGAAATTACTCCCTATAGGTGAAATGTTGAGAGAACTTCAAAAAATTTTAGATAAGTATGAGGCAGGGGATTTAGAGAATACCGTATTGTATCTTCCATGGGATTAAGTTTTAGGGATGGGATCAGAGGAGTAAATGGTTTTGTGTGTATTGTCTAGTGAGAGAATTATGAAATTTAGCAGTTTATTTGATTATGAAAAACAGTGAGGATTAGCATCCCCTAGCCTTTCAAATAATAGAAAAATCATTATGAAGAACAGCAGATATCTGCTGAGTTTGATATATGATTGAACTGCCGTTGTTGATAATTTTTGAGGGTGAAACTGCCATCGTTCATATATCAACTATAGTTGACAGAATTGGGTAAATTAGAATCTGGATTGTTGATTACCTGCTGTCCTTGATAAGTGGGTTGATGGAGTTAGGGCCATTATGGGGATTTTGGTCACCTCTCTTTGTGGGTAAGGGAGTGTAGGTTAATAAAGATTCATGGGGATGGAGGACTGCCAACTTTCTCGCGGAAAGAAGTTTCCACTAACTCACAAGCAGGACTTGTTCGTTCTCGGGAACTCACTACTTTCGCTCCTTTTCATCCTCGTTGACACTGCGGATTCCCCACCCTTATTCGTTCGAGAAAGGTT
>JAFDTP010000173.1 GCA_019594195.1 Thermoplasmata archaeon | reverse complement strand
TCTTCGGCGGTTCCTACGGTGGTTATTCAGCCTACATGCAGATGGTCAAGTATCCTGAGTTGTGGACTACTGGAATAGCGAGGATAGGCATCACGGATCTACACAAGCTTTACGAAGAGGACATGCCTCATTTCCAGGCGATGCTAGAACAGAACATGGGCGATCCTGAGGAGAACTACGAGTTATGGAGAGACAGGAGTCCTATCGAACATGTCGAGAACATGAAAAGACCGATCTTGATGATACACGGCGTCAACGATCCTAGATGTCCTATCGAGCAGGCGAGAATATTTAGAGATGGTTTGGAGGACATGGGTTGGGAAGAAGGCGAAGACTTTGAACTCGAAGAGTTAGGTGAAGAGGGACACGGAAGCACAGATATAAGTCAAAAGATACGGGCGTTCCAAATACTAGAGGATTACTTGGAGAGACGACTCTGATACAACTCAACAAAAAATACTTACCTGAAATACTCCTACTATATTTGAGAGAGTATGAGTAAGGAGTATTCTCTTGAACAGTTAGCTAGTCTACCTGAGTTCTATCATCCTGTTGCATCTCCTGACGGAGAGAAGATCGCCTTTTATTGGGATAAGACTGGTAGAAATGAACTACATGTGATGGAGCTAAAGAGTGGGGAAATAAGACAGTTGAGCCATGGAGAGGTGCCTAAGAACGCTTTTTGGTTCATAAGATGGGATAGTAATAGTGAAAAGATCTATTTTCACAAAGATGAGGCAGGGAATGAAATGATATCTACTCCATAGACCTTAGAGGTAACGTAAAGGATGTTATCAAACAAGAAGGCCAGTGCTTAGTTCAAGACATCAGTAATGATGGGAGATACATCCTGTTCATCAGTGATAAAGAAGAGCAAATGAACCTCTACAGGTATGACAAAGAAAATGATAAGACAAAAAAATTGACAGAATACGAGAGACCAGTAGGTAATGCTATGTTCAGCCCAGATGACAATTACATCTTCTATGAGACTAATGAAAGGGAAGACCTTGAGAACCAAGATATTTACCTCTGTAGAGCTGACGGTTCCGATAAGAGAAGATTGGATATCAGTGAGGAAGGATATGTCAATTCTGTAGGTGACTGGTCTCCTGACGGCAATTCTCTTTTGATAGGCGACAATTCAACAGATAAGATCAGATGTGGTGTTTATAATATTAAAGAGGAAAAAGTGGAATGGTTCGGCTCTGGACAGTATGAAGAAAGACCCGTATCATTTTTACCATCTGGAGAAGGGTTTTTGGCATTTAGGGTAAAACAGGCTGCTTGGATACCCATAAAATATTCTCTTGATGGATCAGTAAAAGAACTAAGATTGGATGAAGGAAGGTGTTACTTTCGTTTTGGGAAAGACTTTGGTGTGTTCATCTCCGATAAAGAGTGTATAATTCCTTATAGTAAATCGGATGAAAAGAAAGAGTTGTTCAAATACGATTTAGAGGAAGACGAATTCGAAGTTCTATTAAAAGCAGAATATGGAAATATAGATCAAGACAGCTTTGTAGAAGCAAAGTACGTCACATATGAGTCTGTAGACGGACTCGAGATAGGAGCGTTGCTTTATGATTCAAGTGAAAGACCTTCTCCCGCTTTAGTGATGGTCCATGGTGGGCCACATTTTCAATCAACAAAAGGCTTCAACATATACGTTCAGTTCCTAGCTAGTCGGGGTTATACTGTTTTCCAGCCGAATTATCGAGGCTCTATGGGTAGAGGTAGAGAGTTCAAACGAAAGTTACATATGGATTGGGGCGGAAAGGAACAGGATGACGTAGCTGAAGGATGTCGATGGCTCAAAGAAAAAGATTGGATAGATGACAATAGAATAGCGGTATTCGGAGGTTCTTACGGCGGTTATTCAGCTTATATGCAGATGGTCAAATATCCTGATTTATGGTCAAACGGTATAGCATGGATGGGTATAACAGATCTGCACAGAATGTACGAAGAAGCTATGTCACACTTTCAGACCGGCCTAAAAGAGCAAATGGGAGACCCGGACGAGAATTATGAGTTATGGAGAGACAGGAGTCCTATCGAACATGTCGAGAATATGAAAAGACCGATCTTGATGATACACGGCGTAAACGATCCTAGATGTCCTATCGAGCAGGCGAGGACCTTCAGAGATGCTTTGGAAAACATGGGCTGGGAAGAAGGTGAAGATTTCGAGTACTAAGAGTTAGGTAAAGAAGGTCACGGAAGTACAGACGTAAATCAAAAGATTCGAGTTTTAAAAATATTAGAGGACTATCTGGATAGGCGATTATAGAACCTCAACTCAAAGAGGCAAAACAATCTTTTTTTCTAAAATTCCTAAAGATCATCTAAAAATTCTTCTACACTCCTTCTTTC
>JAFDTP010000196.1 GCA_019594195.1 Thermoplasmata archaeon | reverse complement strand
CTTCTGATAAAAACGCCCATCTTGTATGACCTATACCTGCATATCCAGAAGGTATATCTTCGGGAGAAAGTTCATCCAATCTTCCCTTCTTTTTTTGGAGATATATGCTATCATCACAACCTACTGAAACACCAGCAGAATCATAACCTCTATAATCCAACCTTTTAAGGCCTTTAAGGAGAACCTCGCCAATATTTTTCGGTCCTATATAACCAACTATGCCGCACATCTTATCATCTCACACAGCAGTGGATCCAGATTCCATGTTCTTCCGGATCGTCCTTCCAGGTCTTATCGTGCAGTCTTTTCCGATGATCACGCCACCTTCGACCGTAACACCGGCCTCGATTTTCGTATTTTCAGCGATCATAGCGCCTATTTCCTTGACTTCCTGTAATCCTTCTTCAGTTTCCATCTTTGTATCAGTGGAAAAAGTGGAAAAATTGGATGAAATACTTACTCCGTCAGCTATCACTGAATTTACAATCGTTGAATTTCCACCGATAGAAACGCCCTCCATCATCAAACTATTATCTATGATCGTGAAGGGAGATATCTTGGTATCGTCGCCGATACTTGTACAGGGAGATATACTCACATTGGGTCCTATGTCACATCCTTCACCTATGATGGCGGGTCCCTCGATGAAGGTTCCTCCTCTTATCCTAGTTCCTTCCCCAATCTTCACATTTCCTTTTATGATAACATTTTCACCGATCAATCCGCTGTACTTTTTCTTCACATCACTCAAAGCCGCTCTGTTTACGTGAAGAAGATCCCAAGGATAGACCGCATCGATCCAATCTTCATTTGTCTTTATAGCTTTTATTCCATTCTTCTTCATTATCTTCTCTATCGCGGAAGGGATATCATACTGACCTTCGTTCATGATCTCTTCGACATATGAGAATATATCAGGCGGAAACGAATATATACCAGTCGAGATAAGATGGCTCGGACTTCTCGTCGGTTTTTCTATCAGTTTATTTACCTCTTCTCCTCCGCTTTTCAAAGTGACAACTCCGTATTTAGAGGGATACTCACTCCTGGTTATCAAGATGGTGTAATCGTCCATATTCTCTAAAAGGTCAGAAACTGTCGCTTTAGAGATCACATTATCTCCTGGCAACACCAAGAATTCTTCATCGATCTTATTTTTCGCCTGATAAAGTGCATGTGCAGTTCCATCCGTAGGAGGTTGATTCCTCTGAACAACATAATCGATATCAGCTCCAAAATCATCCCCGTTACCGAAATGAGACATTATCTTCTGTCTTTTGTATCCAACGACCATTATTATGTCAGTGATCCCGTTTGCGACGACGGATTCTACCACGTACTGTAGTATAGGTTTATTAGCTACAGGTATCATGACTTTTGGTTCAGTCGAAGTGAACGGGCGCAGTCTAGTGCCTTCCCCCGCAGCCAAAATTACTGCTTTCATAGGATGGAATCCGAAAAGGTCAATTTAAGGATTTTGTTTTTTTCATTTGAAAACATCTTTTAACGATCGATATCAAGACATTACCCATAATATTTAACTACATAGGATCATTCCTAAACTGATAAAATGTTGCAAACTCCGATAATAATAGTCAATTATAAGACATATGCTCCTTCGATCGGAAAAAAAGCTGTAGAGATCACCCAAAAAATAGAGGAGAACTGTGATAAGAACTGGGCTGTTTGCCCTCAACCTACTGATATAAGGATGGTCAGTGAAAATTCTGATCTGCCTATGATATCTCAACACGTGGACGCGATCGAACCCGGAAGCAATACAGGTCATCTACTTTTAGAGAGTATGAAAGAGGCTGGCATCACAGGTACCTTGATCAATCACTCCGAGAATCG
>JAFDTP010000091.1 GCA_019594195.1 Thermoplasmata archaeon | reverse complement strand
GAGAGGAGGATATCGATAGGATATATCCAGAAGAAACTTTGGCCGAACACGGTATCATCTTAGCGATAAATTTTTGCGGCGGTATATTTCTATTAGGAGGTCTCATCGTTCTGATCATCAAAATATTGGATATAGATATAAAAGAGAGGGAAGATGATTTATAGTCCATCGTCCTGTATTTTATAACGGTGTTAAAAATGGCCTTGAAAAAAATTACTGAAGATGTCTTTGAAGTGGGCGCCGCTCATTACGATAGAGAATTATTCGACGAATTGATCCCTCTTCCAGACGGTACCAGTTATAACGCTTATCTGATCAAGGGTGAGAAAAAGACCGCTCTGATAGATACAGTTGATCCTTCTAAGGAGGAAAGATTATTTGAAAATCTGAATAGAGCGGAATTAGATGAGTTGGATTATCTTATTTCTCTTCATGCTGAACAAGATCATTCTGGAACTATACCCGCTGTAATTGATAGATACCCAGAGGCCACAGTCGTCACGAATTCTAGATGCAAAAATATGCTGATGGATCATCTTCAACTGGAGGAAGATCATTTCAAAGTCATGGAGGATGGTGAAAAGCTATCCCTAGGGGATAAAACACTGAAGTTCATGGACATGCCGTGGGTACACTGGCCAGAAACTCTGGTCGCTTATCTCGAGGAAGATGATGTACTATTCAGCTGCGATTTTTTCGGCTCTCATCTCGCTACTAGCAATCTCTTCGTAGAGGACGATAGGAAGGCGTATCTAGCCGCAAAGAGATATTATGCTGAGATCATGATGCCATTCAGAAGTTCTATCAAGAAGTATCTAGACAGGCTCGAGGACTTCGATATAGATATTATAGCGACAAGCCACGGTCCTATCTATGACGACCCGTCTTTCATATTGAATGCTTATCGGGAATGGGTGGCCGACGAAACAGAAAACGAGGTCGTCGTACCCTACGTTTCCATGCACGGCAGCACCGATAAGATGGTAGAACACTTCGTAGATCATCTGAACCAAAAGGACGTTAAAGTCAAACCTTTCAATCTCACCACCACCGACCTAGGACAGCTCGCCATGTCACTAGTCGATGCCGCTACAGTCGTGTTGGGGACGCCGACCGTACTGGTTGGGGCTCATCCTAAGGCTATATATGCGGCTCATCTGATGAATGGCTTAAGACCGAAAACAAGGTATGCATCCATAATCGGCTCTTACGGCTGGGGAGGTCGGATGCCCGATCAGATAAAAGACACTTTGGAGAATTTCAACGGAGAGTTCATAGAACCCGTGATAACCAAAGGACATCCTGATGATGAAGATCTTGTAGAATTGGAAAGACTGGCAGACCTGATAATAGAGAATCATCAAAAAGACGAGTTGGTAAAATAGCAATTGCAACTAAAAACCGTTGGAGCTAAGTATGATGCCTGCGGTTCCAATCAAAGCATCTAGATCGACGGATGTCGGGTCTTTCATCCTAGTTTGATTATCTCATCATTTGGTCTAACTCTAGATTCGACCTTTATACCGACCTCATCTCCAGGGCCGACTTCTTCTACCTCTTCACCTTCGATCTCCATCGAATTTATCTCCTGCTCGAAATCAGTGTGTTCACCCTGGAAGCGCACACGATCGCCGACTTTCAAGTTGCCACTTTCTATCTTCAGGGCAGCAACACTGGGTTCTTTAAAAAATTTGAAGACCTTTCCGATCTTTTGCTCCATTCGAATCACCTCATTTAGATAAAAACATACTCGATAATCAATTTTTCGTTGACTATGAAAGTTTTAGAGAAAAATAGGATCACTCCGAGCCCTCTACTTTCTGCTTAAGTTCTTGGAACATGATCCTTTTTTCGTTCACTAATGATCTTTTCTTCAAGACTTCCATAAATTCTTCTTCACCTTTTATCCTCTGCTTATAAAAACTGTCCGCCCATTTGCCACCCTTCTCACTATACACGACAAAAATAAGATTGGGCTTGTCTTCTATATCGAAATACACCTCTTCAACGTTCTCTATAGGTATCCTCTTCTTTGTCTTATTAAGGGCTGAATTGAATTTGATTATCTCCCCATCCTCAAAATGAAGTTCATCTGTATAAGCAAAGAAGGTCTTTACATCCTTTATCAGTTTATAGTTAACGTATATTATATAGGCTATACCTAAACCTATGAGTAAAAACCAAGCCGTTCCACTGTAATCGGATAAGACCACCCAGATGATGAGGACGGCCATCAATATGATCCCGATCACATGTCGGAATATCTTTATCCTCCTACGTCGCATCTCCTTCCCTAATTTTTTCTGATATTCTGATCCCTTATCGACCATTTTTTCACTCTTTAACAATCATTAATCTGTTTTTTTATTAATTATTTTCTTCTGCTCGTTTTTTTTGCATCAATATCCCGTCTTCGCCGTTGCTATAATAATTATCAACACTAGTCACCTCGGAAAAACCGAGCGTTGGATAAAATAATCTAGCTTCAGTATTGGATTTCCTAACTATCAGAAAATAGCGTTTAGCTTCCATCTTATCCATCACGCTCTCCATCAGTGAAGTACCGATGCCCTCGAGTCTTCGTTCAGACTTCACCGCTAACGACACTATCACACCGTGACCGTATCTTTTTTCAGCCAATATATATCCGGTGATCTCATCATCATCTTCTGATAGGAGAAAATAGTCGCTTGAAAGATAATCTAAGAATATTTCTCTAGGATAAGGGGAAGAAAAACTATCATTTTCTATTTCTACAACATCGTCTATATCCCTCTCCTCTACTTTACGGATGAGCATCTTTTGAAACTATTAAACTCTTAAGATTAATCAATTTTCCTCTTTTATCAAGATAAAGACATCGATATCTAAAATATATCAAAAAAAGTTTTAATAGTCGGCGGTTGATTCAAAGGTGAGGTTGATGATATGTTCGCAAAAGAACTTATCGACTTGGATGAGATAAGCGAAGAGATGTCGGATAAAGAGATACTAAGGTTCGGTCTAGCCGCGGAATTGGACGCCATAAACTTTTACGAACAGATGGCCGAGTACACAGACGACGATCACATAAAAGAAGTTCTTCTGGATGTAGCTAAAGAAGAGAAGGAACACGTGGGTGAATTCCAAACCATGCTTCTAGAGAAAGATCCACAGCAGGTCGAAGAGATGGAAGAAGGAAAAGAAGAAGTAATGGAGATGCTCGATAAATAGACCATCTTAGAACTTTTTTTCTTGATTATCTAACTTTTTTTTAATTATTAAAAGTTTATATGCCTCTACACTCCTTATAAAACACATGGTGAAAGAGAACCCTAAAGGTAAGATCATAGCCATAGGTAGTATCATCTTAAATATAGGGATATTTTTAACTAAACTTTATCTGGCCTTGATCATAGGTAGTCTTGCACTATTATCGGATTCTTTTCACTCGATCTCAGATAGTGCTAGTTCTGTCGCCGTTTACATAGGTCTGTCGATCTCAGAAAAACCGGCAGACGATGAACACCCTTATGGACACGGTAGAGCCAGTCAGATCGCAGTTCTTGTCGTCGGTATAATATTACTAGTTACAGCTTTGACTTTTCTCACCGACGGTTTTGAATCTCTTGCCGTAGGACCATCCCCTCTCAAAATGAGCAATAGATTCTATTTTTACATCTTTTTAACAGCTCTAGCTAAGGAAATTATCGGGGAGATCAGTTATGTGGTCGGAAAAAAAACAGACTCAGATCCACTGAAGGCTGATGCTTGGCATCATAGGGGAGATGCGATAACCACCATGCTCGTTATAGGAGCTATATACGGTTCTGAAGCAGGACTCATTTTCTTGGACCCACTAGCCGGTATAGGGATAGCCGTACTGCTGGGATACATAGGCCTTTCATACATTAAGAAATCCACTCACAAGTTGCTGGGGACCAAACCATCCTCGGATATGATCAAAGATATCGAAGAATTAGCCTCAGAAGTTGACGGTGTCAAAAGCATACACAATATAAAAGTCCACGACTACGGTCAAGATAAAGCTATCTCACTGCATATGAAATCAAGTAAGGGTACTATCCGTTCCGCACACGATGTTTCTCACGATCTCGAGGAAAGGTTAGAGAAGAAGTTCGGTTCCAGCGCCGAGGTCCATCTAGACCCTGCGACGATACCAAGAAAAGAGATTGAAAAAATAATCAGAGATAACGTAAAAAATCACGATAAAATTTTAGAAGTGCATCGCATAGAGATAAGTGAAAGTTCAGATAAAGTTTTGATATCTCTCCATCTGATACTACCTGAGGAAATATCAATCGGCGATGCACATGATATAGCAACTAGATTCGAAAAAGATGTAAAAGAAAGGTGTCGAGATAAGATCGAAGCTGATATAGAGATACAGGCACATGTAGAGCCGGAAGAAGAATGTTTATCAAGGGATTCGATCTAAAGTCGCGACAACTATTTGGATAGGTAAAATACCCATCTTTTTTTCGATCGACTTTATCACTTTAAAACCTTGTTCTTCTAATATCTTTTTAGGGCGGATAGGTCTACAATCCAATATCTTAGGAAAAATGTCATGGAATATTTCATAAAGTTCGACGAAAACTTCTTCTTCCCTAGACAGACTCACTATACATAATACTCCCTTCTTATCTAGAGTTCTTTTGATCTCCTTCAAAACCATTATGGTATCGTCCTCTGAGAAGAGTTCTAAAGTGAAACTCATGAATATCTTGTCAAAAAAATCAGCTTTTAAAGGAAGAGACACAGCATCCGCACAGACCAATTCGGCCTCCGCCAAAAGGTTCGCTCTGAACAACCTCTGCTTGCTAACTTTACACATCTCCATCGATATATCTACACCAACAACTTTTCCATCTCCTTCTATATTCTCTACCATATATTTCAACGAATGGCCTGTTCCAAATCCTATCTCGAGCACCTTTTCACCAGATCTTAGATCCAACTGATCTTGAGCTATAGCCCTGTATCTTTCTTCGAATGCACCTTCTAGATAATCATATAAGCTAGAGATGCGATCATAGTGCCTTTTGGCCTCGCCCCTACTCCTTTTTATGCTTTTAACATCACTAAATGGATCATCGTCGATCTCCATATATCTCCCATATATCATAGTGACCTAGAAGGATATGATATTTTGGATATGCCAAGGATCAAATATTATTTTAAAACTACATCATTCAAAAGAACAGGAAAAAAGAACCTGTGATGAAAAGCCATATCAGTATAGCGGCTATGAGTAAAAAGAAAGGCTTCATCATCCTTTTGTAAAACTCCTTTAGATTTATTTTAAAATACTCTATCGTCAATATGATACATAGATGGATAGGAGAGGTGAAATAACCCATGAAGACGAATATGAACATCAAACTCACTGTTCTAACGTTGACAACAGGCAGCAATGGTAAAAGTACGGGAAAACTCACTCCGATGGCTCCTGGAAGATGGCCAAAAAGTACTCCTATAAAGTAAGCTCCAACTATCACGACCAGTAAAAGAGGTACTTGACTTTCGAGGGCAACTATGACAGGTTCTAAAGATTCTGCTCTTTCGATTATACCTTTGAATAGCATGATACCATACGCGGCTAAAAGAAGGTCGAAGGAAAAACCCTTTTTGAAAACGCCTGGGATGGAACGGATTGAATACTTATCTCGATTCTGGACCAGTATTATACAAATTGCGATAAATAAAGTCAAATATAGTGGTATACCTAATATTATATTGATGGACAATGCGGCGATGATAGGTGATAAATCATAGACGAGAGAAAGAGGGTTCTTAAAAGACACGGTCGTTTTTTCTACCTCGATCTTTTTCAGTCCCAAAAATACGCCGATCAGTATCTGGGCTGCAAAAATCGGAAGATTGAAAAGAGCTATATGATAAAGATTTACTCCTGAAAGGCTGGATGCGAATATCAAACCCGTAGATAGAGGATAGACAGTAAACCAGATATGCCTCCACCACCAATTCAAAAATGTTTTCTCTCTGCCCCCAAGTCCTAATTCGTCCGCCTCGTCTTCTATCATAGGTGCTGAAACTAAGGCGCCTCCTGGCATCGGCATCAATCCGAAAATCGCGGGTATGGTAGCTATAACCATCCTTCTGTCGGGCGCCATAGACTTCAATTTCTCGATCATCCTCATGACCTGGCTGGAATCTTTGTAAAGGAAGCCTAAGAACGCGATCTGTACTATTATGGCCATAAGGCTTAAAGTGTCGTGTTCTCCACTTATTTCAGCGATCCACCGAAGACCTATTGTAGTGGGCTCGGAAAGCAAAAGGAGAACCGCTGTTGCTATGAGTATAGCTTTTCCAAAATCTACTTTCAAATAGATCAATGTGGCGAGTAAAGTGAAACCCACTATTATGCCGATGAGATCGAACATTTAGGTGGGTTTGGAAACAAGCATATAAAATATTTTGGCCCAAGTTATCAATTTTTCAATCGTGGTCGTTACGATGTAAAAATAGGGTCTAAAGGTCCAAAGATTTATATCACAAAAACAAATCACTTCCGGTGATTAACATGAAAGTACTAATCTTAGGTGCCGGGAAGCAGGCAGAAGGTAGTGCATGGTATTTAGCTAATAAATCAGATGTTGAAAAGATCGGTCTCGT
>JAFDTP010000047.1 GCA_019594195.1 Thermoplasmata archaeon | reverse complement strand
CTTTCGAAGAAGATATGCAGGTATTAGTGATTATGACCGACATGACTAATTACTGTGAAGCATTGAGAGAGATAGCTGCTGCGAGAGAGGAAGTCCCGGGTAGAAGGGGCTATCCAGGCTACATGTACACCGACTTGGCTAATATCTATGAAAGGGCAGGTAGGATCTTGAACAGAGAAGGCTCGATAACGATGATCCCTATTTTGACCATGCCAGATGATGATATCACTCATCCTATCCCCGATCTTACGGGGTACATAACAGAAGGTCAGTTAGTGTTCTCTAGAGAGCTGCATAGGAAAGGTATAAGACCTCCCATAACTCCCGGCGAGAGCCTGTCGAGACTGATGGAAGAGGGTATAGGCGAAGAAAGAACTAGGGATGATCATTCAGCTGTCAGCAATCAGCTCTATGCAGCCTACGCTGAAGGCCTTGACCTTAGAGATCTAGTGGCTGTCGTAGGTGAAGAAGCGTTAAGTGACAGAGATAAGCTGTATCTAGAATTCGCTGAAGAGTTCGAGGAGCGCTTCATCAATCAAGGAGTAGAAGAGGACAGGAGTATAGAGGAAACTCTAGATATTGCGTGGGAACTGTTAACGATAATACCGAAGAAAGAGCTTAAAAGGATAGACCAAAAATTCATAGACGAATACTATCCTGAATAAATCCGACCGAAAACCTTTTTCTAATCCATCCTTTTCAACGGTTTTGTTAGATGCCTTCTTGCTGAAACGGGGACTTCATACCATCTTTCATAGATATCTCTATCTACTTTTTCCTTAACGGCTTGGTCCTCTTCAGCTTTTGTCCTGCATCTTTTACATCTATAACCGGCATTCTTTCCCAGCGAGGACATGTTTTTACCACACTTCGGGCACTCGGGATTACTGATCTTTACGACTTTTTCCTCAAGCTCTAATATCCTCATCTTCTCGATATTCAAGGTCCTTGGATCCTTTCTTATCGCTCCCCAAAGCTCTATCTTATCTCCCTTGATGAGTTCTTTTACTACGTCTCTAAAATTTTTAGTGGGCTCATATGCGGCCGCAGTTATCTTATCTGTCCCATCATCTATCTGAAACAATAGGTGTCCACCTTCTATCCACCGAGGTTCAGAGGATATCTTTCCGGTCACCTTTACTGAATTCCAAGCGTTCGCTTCGGACAGAGTCGTAGACTGTATATGTTCATCTGTTGCCTGGTTACTCAAAAAAGTTATCCATCTCTCTGGTTCCTCCCCCTCAACTAGCTCAAGAGCTTTCTGTAGTTCGATCGGATCATCTCCTCTGACCCCATAGAGGACAGGACAGGGGGATGTAGGAGCTATTGCCTGCTTCTCCTCCACATGGTCGTAATTGTCGAAGGACCCTTCGATCTTTTCATCGAGTTCCTTAACTGAAGATCCGTCGATAGTCCTTGGTTTTCCCCAAAAATTTTCATCACGATAAGAGAGCAATTCATATGTGAAATCTTCTGGACGCCATGCTAAGCCAGCTGAAGCACCTATAAGACCTCTACACTTTCCGTATCCCTTGTAGATATATTCACCTTGTTCAAGTGATTCTAAAACCTCTTCAAGTTCGACTAAATCTTTGACCGCCTTTTGATAAAGTTCGACCGGGGTTTTCTCCTGAGCTACGATAAGTCCTGGATTGGTTTCTTCTTCTTCGGTATGGGCTAAATTTTCGACAACTCGCTTTGCTCTCTGAAAAACAGTATCATCGGTTGTATGTTCCCCTTTAAAAGTCCAGATATCCTCACCACGGATCTCGCCTATTTTATTCTTTTTTTCGATGCCCTCACCAAGAGGCAAAACTATAGCTCCATTACCTCTTGTCTTCCAAGGCACATTAGGATTCAACCTGACGAGCCTAGGATGATCTAATAATTGATATTCTTTGAATTCTTTCACCAATTCCGTTGCAAGAAAAGTTGTGCACATCCCTTCTCTAGAATCCGTGTCATCAACAGCTATATACATCTTATTGTATCCGGCCACAATCTCTACATCTGGATTTTCCTTCACCTATATCTTTCAATTTTCCACCGCACTCACGACACCTTCTCGTGTCCTCCTCTAAACCCTGCTCGACTTCTTCAGACTCTTCTTCATCCACCTCTTGACTGAATAGGTGATCTTCGATAAATTCCCTGAAATGTAGTGGTTCTCCGGCAGCTGTAACGGTCGTCTCGCTCAATCTATCTAAGTATCGCTGTCTGGGATCACCTTCGCTGGCCATGCCTGCGACCCAGTCTAGTAGGACCAAAATGCCGTGAAGTTTACTGAAATTCCTTATCAGAGAGTCCGATATCTCAAAGGTGTGGATCAAGGGCTCAACTTCGAGTTGCATTATTGCTTTACCGAATGTCTTTTTACTAGTATATTCCAAAGCCGCCGAATAGAAAACCTGAACCATACCCGCGATCATAGGAAAATAGATCAACATCGTCGGTTCAAGCAGACCAAGGGTCAGGACGAAAAAGACTATGTAGACTAATATAGAAGAAACGAAGAAGTCGATGATATAAGCGATGAACCTCCTGATCCAGTGTTTCTGAAGAGGCTTGTTATCGTGCAGTAAATCAAATCCAGTTACCATGTTATCTACGCTTAGATTTTTTATACCCTCAGACTGCCCATCAATCATCATCAATAAGCTGTTTGCCCTTTCAGTTTTGGATTCGTCATCATCGGGTGTGGTAAGTTATGGATTGACTTGTTCTTATATTTTTTCCTTTTTTGTCAATCAATTTGGTTTCTATGACATCGAAATCAGTATGTTTCGAATGATTTATTACTGATGATTTTAATGGGCTGACGTATGGATCTATTCATATTGGATTATCGTGAATGTGACCCAAAAAAGTGCACGGCTAGGAAGTTGATAGATAACAAATATGCAGAGAGGATAGTGAATGACAGAGAGCTCGGTAGAGGGGGCATATATCTTAATCCTTTGGCAGAAAAAGCTATATCCCCTCAAGATAGGACTGAAGCGAAGTCTGGCGGTATCAGAGCAATCGATTGCACTTGGACGGAGGCTGAAGAAAAGATACCTAAATACGAAAACGGAAGAGCATTACCTTATCTAGTAGCTGTGAATCCAGTCAACTATGGGAATCCTTTCCAGCTCACGACGGTCGAAGCGATAGCTGCGGCGCTTTACATCCTTGGTGAGGAAGATCAGGCAAAGGAGATACTATCGATATTTAATTGGGGAGAACAATTCTTCGAAATGAATGAAAATCCTCTAGATGATTATCGAGATGCTGAAAGTAGTGAAGAGATCGTGGATATCCAAAACGATTACATGCAGCAAAAATAGTAACTATTCACTCCTCTGGTGGAAGCATATTCGGGATTCCATCCTCGACGGGATAGTTTAACCCACATTTTTCACAGTGCAATTCTCCTTCCTCAATCTCTTCGGGTAGATCTTCATATGTAGAACTATCTTCCACTTCACCCGGGATACTCACCCCGAGTTCACCCTTGCACTTAGGGCATCTTAGGATATCGAGAAGATCTTTTTTCATGATCATCCATCCTTTATTGTTGGAAAATGTTTAGATCTTATCTAGATGGTTCAAAATACATCTAGAGTATCGGGTAGGTCGTTCTTTTTCCTCAAATAATTGACCTGGGTTCTGGTATAACGGTATTTTATGTCACACTTTTCATCTTGAAAATCCCACGGATCAACTATCAGTAGATCGTCTTCTCTAATCCACATACGTTTTTTTAGTTTTCCGGGTATCCTGCCCATCCGGGATTCGCCGTCCTCACATATGACCCTCACTCTAGCTCCACCTAACATATTTTCTGCTATTGCGAACATCTGTCCTTCACTTCTGTCCGGGTATGGAACCCTTACTACTTCATCTTCTTCATCATTGGTCAAAGTATCATGTTCCAATTAAATATGGGCTTTATATAATCTTTGTTGAAGCGATAGAGTAACGGTATTCAGACAAGATCCTTGAGATAGGGATGGATAACATAAGATAAAGTTGTCATTATACTCACCAGTAAAAGTAAAGAAATGAATGCTACTGGCTGCGGATTGACCACGAAGTATAGCACAGTCCCTCCAGCAGGTGGATGCTCGAACCAAAGAGATACCATAGCCAATATAGAAAAACCGAGTGCAAGAGATACTGCTATCTCGAAAGGTAGGATGGAGGGATAAACAAAATTGAAAGCAAAACCTATAAGGCCGCATATGAGATGACTGCCGATGACCCTTCGAGGGGTTGATGTTCTGCTTGAAGGCATCGCGAACACCACAAATGCGGAAGATCCAGCGGCCGCGACCAAGATGATCTCTTCTCCAAGAACTGGGAGGTTAAGACCAAAATAAAGTACCAAAGCAGCTAAAAAACTCTGTCCTACATAGTTTTTCAAAGTTTCTTTCCTGAGTTTGATATCGAATATCCTGAGCATCAAGAATGCATAAATAAAGGCATACAAAATATTTTTTATTGGGATCTACGCTTCTGAATCTTAAAAGAATTATTTCTTGTATGAAATTCTTACGATCTTACGAAAGTCGACTTTCACTATGACCTCGATTGAAATCGAGGTAAGATGCAAAAGAATATTAATTCCCTGCCATCCTAGAATATTAGATAAACATGAGACTAGAAGAGATATATGAACTAGCGATAGAGATGGGTATAGAGGGTGACGTGAGAGACGAAGAAGAATTGGAAAAAAAGATGGAAGAAGCAGAAGAGGAATACGAAGACCTAGAAGGAAAAGACAAAGAAGTTTTCGATGAACAAAAGATGTTTAATCCTTTTGAAGATTCAAGGATCCTTCATGGGGATCCCGAAACTCAAGTGAATAGGATCCTCACGGGTATAAATATAGACACCGGTGAGATAGTCCTCGCTGATCGTCTATCTGAAAAAGATGAAAATATAGACTTGGTTCTCGGTCACCATCCACGTGGTGTCGGACTAGCCTCACTTTACGAGGTGATGGAACTTCAGAAAGATATGCTTGAAGAATGGGGTGTTCCTATAAATGTTGCAGAAGGGTTGATGAACAAGAGGATAAAGGAAGTAGAGAGGAAAGTCAAGGGTGCAAATTATAATCAAAGTCTGGATGCAGCTAAACTTCTTGATATACCGATGATGTGTTTACACACTATCACCGATAACCTTGTAGAATCCTTCTTGACAGATAAGATCGAAGATGAAGAACTGAAAAAAGTAGAAGATGTGATGGACTTCCTTAAAGATATCCCTGAATATCATGAAGCTAGAAAATTCAATGCAGGTCCCGATCTACTGGTCGGAAAAGAAGATAACCGCGCAGGAAAAGTCGTGGTAGAGATGACAGGTGGCACAGAAGGCAGTAAAGAATCTTACGAGAAATTAGCAGAGGCGGGCGTAGGGACCATAATCGGTATGCATCTTAGTGACGACCATCGAGAAAAAGTCGAAGAGAACCACATAAATTACATAATAGCAGGCCACATGGCTAGTGACTCCCTGGGCCTTAACATATTTTTGGATGAACTGGAAAAAGAAGGAATAGAGATCATACCTTGCAGCGGATTCATAAGGCATTCTAGAAACTGATGATACAGATAAAAGATATCAGGAAATCCTATGGGGATTTCGAGGCGGTAAGAGGTATCGATATCTCTGTAGAAGAGGGAGAGATATACACTCTCCTCGGTTCTAACGGCGCTGGAAAGACCACTTTGATAAAGATACTCGTCGGTCTGCTTGAACCCACGTCCGGAGAAGCACTGATCGATGGTAGGCCGGCAAGAGATATATCTGAAGTTAGAGGTGAATTTGGTTATATGCCCGAACACCCTGAGTTATATGGGAGATTGACCGGTTCAGAATTCCTGCAGACCATGGGCACACTAAAGGATGTCGAGGAAGTGGAACTTTCAAAGAAGATACAGAAGTTCGGCGAAGAGTTCGAGTTGACCGAGCATATGAAAAAAGAGATGAGAAGTTATTCGAAAGGTATGAAACAAAAGATATTGTTTTTGAACGCATTGATAAATGATCCACCTAACTTGGTACTCGACGAGCCCACAAGTTCTCTTGACCCAAGATTTTCTCAAGAAATGAAGACCCGGATTAAAGAACTGGCAGATAAAGGAAAATGTATACTTATGAGCACTCACATAACACCGGTAGCAGAAGACCTAGCCGATAGGGTCGGGATAATAGAGAGAGGAGAATTGGTCGCTGAAGGTAACGTAAAGGAATTGATGGATAGGACTGGTTCTGATTCCCTAGAGGATGCATTTATAGAGGTGGTGAATCACGCCAAGCGACTTCCTTGAATTATTTTCTTCAGACATATTGAAATCTTACAGAGCTTTAAAGGAGAATATAAAAGAGCATCCAGTGATGACTTTATGGTTCATACTTCTGATGTTAGGGGGCTTCTGGATTATACTTTCGATAATAGAGTTTTTGGCTGGAGTTGAAGATCTTATTTTAAATCCCACAGATGGAAATGTCCTTTTCGGGATATTTATCTTCTTCGTTGCAAAATCAGCTACTGAGACGCTCGAAAGCGTCTTGAGGGACAAGTCTCAAAAACATCTCTTTTCAGCCCCTGTAAGATCGGATTCTATATTTTATTCTAAGTTCATGAAAGTCTGGACTTACAATTTGATACTGTTCGGTATGGCGATGGTCGTGGTCTCATCCGTCGTTAGCATCTGGAATATCGAACTACCTATAGACAGATATTTCGTGATACTTCTTTATTTATTGATCATATTGGCTCCGCTTGTCGGTTTCAATACTTCTATAATGATACATATCGATCACAAACGACTCAAGATTGCCAACGCCGCAGCCTCAGGGACGATGATCTCTTTCGCCGGGCTGATGCTACATTCTAACACAAATACGTTGACGATGATCTATTATACGATCTTTATGATCGCTGGTGTGTTCCTCATCAGTATACTTTCTAGTAAAGCGATGTATCGGGACTCATGGACGCGGTCCACCCAAAACTCAGAAAGTTCTGTAAGCCGCAGTAGAACGCTCTCACTCCCCAGTCTATTTTCAAAAACCACCAAGATAATCTCAGAGATAGAACTGACAAGGCGATGCAGACGTAGACAGATCCCGAGTTCTCTTGTAGTAGTTCTTTTGTTGGGCGGAGGTGTAGGTTTCTTTTATTGGACACTCGGTCCTACACCTGATATAGGATTAGGGTTAGACGAATACTTCTATCCCGCTTTGATCTCCATGACCGCCTTCATAGCATCGATAATACACGTTTTGATACCGTCACTCGATCTATTCAGCAGGGACGGAAAAAGACTATGGTGTCTTCGCTCGATCCCAAAAGATCTTGAGTCCGTTATCGCAGGTAAAGTACTAGCTATACTGATCCCGTCTCCGATGATAACGGCGGTCATAGCCTTACCACTGCCTTTGGTACTGGGATACCCGCTTTCATACGTCTTCCTTTCAGGGATGGGATCTTTTACCATAATATTCTTGATGAGCGGAATAGGGATATGGGCCGCAGTCAAGTTTCCCAATTTCAATGAGAGCACCAATGGAGCACCGGACATAATAACCATGTACTCAACTGTCATGCTAGGTCTGCTACTATCCGTAATATTTTTGTCAGTGCCGATAACATTGGTGGAGATCGACATCCTTCTGGCAGTATTGACCATAATCCTTGCGACCGATCTTGCCTTACTTTTCATGATACTGATGATCAAGAGGAGTGCTCAGATACTGAAAAGGATGGAATTCAACTTTTAGAAGCCATAATAATATTATAACATCACTCACTTGTATGTATATATGAAACTATTACTCTGCATAACCGGGGCCTCGGGCGTCAGATATGGGATGAGATTATTAGAAGTCTTGAGTGAAAACAGGAAAGTGGAAACTCACGTTGTGATATCCGATGCGGGAAAAGATCTTTTGAGTAGGGAATTGGATCTTGACGATTCGCATATAGTCAAATCGGCTGATAAAACATTTGATCCCGATGACCTGGACACACCTCCATCGTCTGGAAGCTCAAAATACGACGCGATGGCCATCGTACCATGTTCTATGTCATCTCTATCCAAGATAGCTAACGGCATATCCGACAATCTTATCACGCGGTCCGCTGCGGTGTTTTTAAAAGAAAACAGAAGGTTGATATTGGTACCGAGGGAGACTCCGATGACCACTGCTTGGTTAGATAATATGAAAGATCTATCATCCGATGGTGCTACGATCCTCCCCGCCATGCCAGCGTTCTATCATGATCCTAAAACAATAGATGACATGATCGATTTTCTAGTTGGTAAGATATTGGATTCTTTAGAGATAGAAAATTCTATGTTCGAGCGGTGGGAAGAAAAAGTCGAATGATCCAACTAAAATATCATCTTTTTTCATTTAGAAGAGTGAATAACTGATAAAAGCCCACTTCCGGATAAAAAATATTTAATATGATTTACCTTTAGGAGTTAGATGTCAACTGCCGTCGTAGCTTAATAGGCAGAGCACTCGGCTGTTAACCGAGCGGTTGGCGGTTCGAATCCGCCCGACGGCGCTGCTTCAAAGGTTCATTATTTTTAGATCTGAATCTCAGACCTCTATATCTATATCCAGTTTATCGACAAGTTCTTTGTATCTGTTCCTCACCGTTACCTCTGTAACAGCGGCAACATCTGCTACTTCACGCTGCGTTCTTCTTTCTCCTCCATTGATCGAGGCTATGTATATAGCGGCTGCGGCGAGTCCTGTTGGTCCCTTCCCAGAGATCAATTCCCTTTCCTCGGCCTGATCGATTATATTTTTGGCCATCTTCTGTATCTTCCCACTAAGATCTAACTCACTGCAGAAGCGACTCAGATATTCCTGGGGCTTGGTCGGTTTCAACTTCAATACGAGTTCTCTACTGAGGAACCTGTAAGTCCTGCCTATCTCCTTTCTATCTGAAGAAGTGGCCTCGGCTATCTCATCCAAAGTTCTCGGAACATTGGCCTTTCTACAGGCAGCATACAGAGAAGCGGCTACCACACTGTTTATGCTTCTACCTCTTATCAGATTTTTCTTGACTGCTTTACGATAAATAACGGCAGCTGTCTCTCTTATGTTTTTAGGAAGACCCATAGTCGAGGCCATCCTGTCCATCTCCGTCAGCGCATATGCCAGATTACGCTCTGTAGCGTCAGATACTCTTATACGTCTCTGCCATTTCCTCAGCCTATATATCTGCGCCTTTTTCTTACTAGGTATGGATCTGCCATAGGAGTCTTTATTTGATGAATCGATGCTTGTAGAAAGCCCCTTGTCATGGACCATCTCAGTCATCGGAGCGCCGGTCCTCGCCCTTTTCTCCTCCTGTTTCATATCGAAAGCTCTCCATTCGGGACCTTCGTCTATGTACTGGTTATCTATTACAAGGCCGCAATCTTCACAGATCAACTCTCCCCTATCATAATCTTGTGCGAGGTGTCTACTACCACATTCAGGACACTCAGTAACTTTTTCAACGGAGCTTTTTTCTTCTTCCTCAATCTCGATCTCTTCATTCATCTATATCTCCTCGACATATATCTTTTCTCTCATCATGGTGAGCCTTTTTCTAGGATTTACGTTCAGTTTTACTTCCACGAACGGATCTTCTACCGGACCAAATATCCAATCGACCTCGCCGATCAGCTTGTTCTTGTTGTCGAATACGTTAGCGCCTATACCCGGTATCTTTGAAAAACGTGCGATGATCTTTTCTCGATGAGAGATGCTTTCGATTTCACCTTCTATTTTCAATCGGTTTGGCCCCCATACACATATATACGATACCTTAATTTTTCTTGTTATGTAGTTTATTATGAACTATATAAATGTTTCGCAAGTTTTTATTATCTACCTCTATTGAGTAGATAAACTTTGCACTCGATAATCATAGAACATACATCACAGGATTTCCGATCATGAAAGAGAGTACAAAGCCGAAGAGCATGGGTACTATAAAAGGTATCTTCGGTGTGGCCCAAACTTCCTCAGCACCATGAGATCTCAAAGACTCTATCTTTTCTTCCGTGCCTGACCTAGGTAGAAGTTCTGATTTCAATACACCGTCTTCATAATACTCCATAGGCCATACGAAAGACCCCTCGAGACTTTCTACTCTCTTCTTATATCCAAAGAACATCTTAGGTAGATCGATATCTCCTTTGAAGATGTTGAACAAAAAGCTGAATAGCGGGAAGATGAGGACAAGAAGGGAGGCGTTCAAAAGGACGATAAGAGTGAAAGGAAAGAATACTTCCATTATAGAAAGTAGCTCGCCGGATATCGTACGGAAAGTTATGCCCGGTATTTCAGGATAAAATGGCAGTAAGATTGCCAAAGTGATGACAGCTTTAGCATCGGCCCCACCGTGAAGTATATACAAAAAGTAAAGCAGGAAAGAGAACAGCATCACTACCAATATCATAGTCAAAGCCCAAAAGAGTAATTCTCCGCTCAAAACCATGGCCATATAGACCAAAGTGATCGATGGTAGAGAGAAGTATCCAAGGACAAGAAGATTGAATCCATCTCCAGAAAATATAGGCGGCCTGTCGATAAAGGCTTCAGAAAAAATCACTCCTATAGGGATGAATATGAGTAGAAACTCCCATCTCACCTCTCTGATCAAAGCCAATTCTATCGCGAGTAGAATCATGGCTATAATACCCATGATTATCCAAAGTTCATCTTCGACCCTACGGGTCCGTATATCTTTTATCGCTGCTATCGCCAAGAATACGATACCTGTTATAAACCTTGCAAGAGAGAGTTCCCACATATCCAAGAGTTAATCGTCTAATCTCTAAAGTATTTTATGTTTAACCTATCTCATCAGAGATCAGATCTCTATTTCTTCGCCCTCTATAGGCATGTAAACGTCGAATTCGGAAAGGTCTTCAGCGATCTTCTCTCTTTTATCCCCATGACATAGAACGATCTTCTCCGGATCGCATCCTCTAGCGAATTCAACCAGTTCCTCATGGCCTGCGTGAGCAGAGAAGTCGTATCTCTCGATATCACATTCAACGGGTAATGTAGCGCCTCTATCTCTTATAGTACCGTTCTCTAGCAGTCTCTCTCCGTTTGTTCCCTCAACCTGGTAACCTGTCATGAGGATGGAACTGTTAGGATCGTTCCTGATCTCTCTCAAGTACTCTAAAACCGGACCTCCTTCGACCATACCGCTGGTGGTTACTATAACCTCGCCGCTTTTAGCTTTCTCTCTAGTGGAAGGCGATTTCACTTCATTTGCATTGGATAGTGCCTTCTCCAATTTTTTCGGAGAGCGGAGGAAACCTTCGTGATTTAGATATATCCGACTTACAGTCCTTCCCATGCCATCATACCATACGTCGTAGTCCCTATCATCGAGAAGCATCAGTATCTCTTGAGTCCTTCCGACAGCAAAAACTGGAACGATAACTTGTCCCCCTCTTTCTAGTGTTTGATCTATCTTATCGAGGAACTTCTTCTCAGTTTCCTTTCGATCAGGATGGTCTTCACCACCATAGGTCGTCTCCATTATGAGATTATCACAATCGACGGGATGAGTGCCCCATAACAATCTGGCATTCTGGGTGTTTATATCTCCCGTGAAAAGAGTCGTATCCTGTCCCTTTATCTCGAACATGCTAGAACCGGGTATATGACCGGCAGAATGAACTTCTATCTCCATACCACCAATATCTCTTTTCGAATTGAATCCTACTATATCGAATGCTGCTTTCGTATTTTTGATATCTACTTTTTCGTAATGTTTTGGATATCCTTCTATATCGGCAATCTTCAAACTGTCGTAAAGTAAAAGTTCAGCCACTTCTACCGTAGGATGACTAGCCAAGATAGGTATATCGTTCTGCCTTAGAAGTGAAGGAATCATACCACAATGATCAAGATGTGAATGAGTCAAAAAACCCATATCTACGATCGGGGGTCTTCTCGGATATTTTGGAGGGTCATCCGGTAATAAACCATGATCAAATATCAACGAAACGTCTTTGTTATGCATCACCATCGATAGAGCACCGACTTCGGATGCACCGCCTAGGAAATTCAATTTCATTTCTTATCCCTTTATCTATGCATACCCGGGTCTTATAAATCATTTCCCTCTAAAGTTTCCTAGCACCACCATGTACTATTCCAATGATCAGATATAAAAAATGATTAATAGGCAAAAATCCATGACATTTTGATCGAGATGCGTGACAGGATTGTCAGTGAGCTCGCAAAAAACAATACGGTCTTGACCCCGGATGCTATGGAATACCTCGAGAAGTTAGAAGACGCATCTGATATAGTAGAGCGATTGACCAAAGAAGAGGAAGATCTGCCATTTCCCGTGTGCAAGGAGACAATATGCGATATGATCAGCGAAGGGACTGAAAGCATAGAAAAAACCAAAGATCCAGAAATCGACGAAGTAAAGAGTGATGATATAGCAGAATATTTGGAGGTGTTGAAAGATGTCTCTGGGGAATCTACATGTACCGGGGAGATAAATGATTTCAGCAAGTATTTTAAGAGTAGATTCGAGATCCTGAAATCTATCATAATGGAAAGGAGAGACGGCAAGAGAGCCAGTCCTGTTAGTAGGATAGCTAAAAGAAGGGGTGAGGCATCGACTATATGTATGGTAAGAGATGTGTACTCCACATCCAATGGAAATAAGATACTTACTCTAGAGGATATGACAGGTGAGATCCGAGGGTTCATCTCGAGCGACAGCGACGTTTATTCCAAGAACATACTGGAAGATGAAGTCATCCTCGCCAAGGGCGAGGTATGGGAAAACAACGATGACTTCGAAGATACGCTCGCTATCGAAGAAATAAAAAGACCCGGTGTACCTAAATTGAACGATAAAAAGAAGCCTGATTTTCCAGGCAAGATCGCTTTTATGGGGGATATACATGTCGGTAGTGACACCTTTCTCAAAGATAGGTGGGAGGATTTTGTTTCCTGGATAAATAACTCTAAAGAGGCTGCAGATATAAGATATCTTTTGATACCAGGCGATCTGATTGACGGTATAGGTATTTTCCCGAATCAAGAAGATGAATTAGAGATCATCGATATAAATGACCAATATCGAGAAGTAGCCAGGATGTTGAAGGAGATAAGGAGCGACATCACTATAATAACTATCCCGGGTAATCACGATATAGTTAGAAATGCAGAACCCCAACCGTGTTTGCCCGAGGATATACGTACCATGTTCCCAGATAATGTTCGATTCTATGGGAATCCAGCATTTATAGATCTTGAGGGTTTGAAAGTTTTGATGTACCACGGGTCCAGCATGAATGACTTGTGTGATATGCTTCCACAGGTCACACAGGACAAACCCACCACTGCTCAAAAAGAGATGCTTAAGAGAAGGCACCTAGTACCTGTCTACGGAAAGAAAACCCCGATAGCTCCTGAGGAAAGTGATTACTTGGCCATCGAAGAAGTGCCCGACGTTTTCGTCACGGGCCATATCCACAGAACAGCGGTAGACGAGTACCACGGTACGATCATGATAAATGCATCAACATGGCAGAAACAGACCGAATACCAGAAGATGAGAGATATCCAACCTGAACCTGCCAAAGTTACGGTCCTTGACCCGAAGACCAACAAGGTCGATATACGGGAATTTAGCTGAACAGCATCGGAATATAGTTTTTCTTTTGCCGTTATTATTTCTTCTTATCCCGCTAAGGTGCCAGAGAAAACCTGCCATGCCAGAGCGGATT
>JAFDTP010000209.1 GCA_019594195.1 Thermoplasmata archaeon | reverse complement strand
TAGCTATAGCTAAGCATGAGAAGGATGATCTTCAAAATGAGTATTTAAAAGATATTATGACAATTGATAGTAGATGAGTGTCTTTCACATTAAATCATAGCGATGCAGCACGATCTTTTCCGTTTCGATACAAGATAAACGATTCACTTTCACTCAGCCCCTATAACTCTCTATAAATACAGGGACGAACTATCGTATAGTTGCGATGGAACTGAAAGATCTAGAGAAAGGTTCATTAACACTCATAGAAGGTAGGGATCACAGACCCATCTCTTCGATGGCGGTCGAAGTCGTTTCGGTAGAGGAAAAAAAGGCATTGATAATGGATGGAAGTCAAACAATAAATCCGTACTTTATGGTAAGGGAATGCAAAAGTAAAGGACTAGATGAAAAAAAAGTTCTGAAAAACATAATGATATCTAGGGCTTTCACCGCCTACCAATATAAAGATCTCATTAAAAAAGCCAAAAAGAGATTGGAAGATAAAAAGATCATCTTTTTGGGCGCAGTTGCATTGACACCGATCTTTGAAGACGAAGAGATGAGCGAAGAAGAAGGAAGATGGTTAAGATCACGATCGATAAAAAAGATAAAGAGCCTGGTGAAAGAAAAAAAGTTGTATGGGGCTATCGTAGACCCTGAAATTGAGATATTAGAGAGGATGGATAAAAAAGATGAAAGGACTTTCTTAGAACAAAGGTCAGAGATGAAAAAAATATATGAACATCTTTGATGCCTCATCTGTTGGATGAGATACAGAAGATTCATAAATCTTCCACTAGCGGCGGTATTCTTCATCATATTACTCTTGATTTTAGTTCTGATACCTCTATTTATAGCCGGGGCCTTCAGTATGCTCGGATTCAGTCCTCTGCAGACCTTTTTTCTGTTCTTTTTTTCATTGGTAGGCAGCGTTGTAAATATACCGATATACTCTCTGACAGTCAAACAGCGAATCCAAAGACCTCATGATGGATTCTTTACAGATCTTCTTTATCAAGAACATCATTTCTCCCATCAAAAGATGAAGTCGACCGTGGCTGTCAATTTAGGCGGAGCTGTCATCCCAGCGATGATATGTTTATATCTGATGATACAGAATTCACACTTGATCTGGCAGTATCTGATCGGAACGGCCGTTATGTCAGTGATATGTTATAAACTCGCATGTCCGATTATAGGGGTCGGGATAAGCATGCCATTTTTGATACCACCTTTAGCTGCGGCTCTGATCGCATTTCTTCTACCTGGTTCACCTCAGCAGGCTCTCGCCTATGTCTCAGGGGTGAGCGGCGTTATAATAGGAGCGGACATATTGAATCTGAAAAAAACCATAGGGATGGGCAGCAGAACTTTGAGTATAGGTGGGGCAGGGACATTTGATGGCATCTTTTTGACAGGTATAGTGGCAGTATTTTTAACTGCATTGTAATTTGCTTTACGAACAAATCCTTCACCCCTAGATTTTTCACTCTTCTCAAGAGTTTCAAATTCCATTTTCATCTCGGGTCCTATTTAGCTATAGCAAAAGGGTTTATTGTTTTTTTCTGTTCCTCCAATTTTTGGAGAAAGACTTAACCGGGGACCTTTGTAGACCTTTGCTATAACC
>JAFDTP010000079.1 GCA_019594195.1 Thermoplasmata archaeon | reverse complement strand
CGGATTTCCTGTGTCCTGTATCTCCTTGGCTATCCCCATCAATGGCTTAGCCACGACCTTGGCCTCACCTTCGTTCTGGGAGGTCAGTATAAGATTATTTAGATCTCTTTGGTCCGCGACTTTTTTCGCCTCTTTCAGAGCGACCATATTATTGCCTATCAAAAAATTGTGAACGGTCAGCTCAGTAGGGGTTTCATCGAATTTTCCTTCTAAACCCATCTTTATCCTTTCTCTTATACTGTTAGAGACTTTGTTCCAGATATCGAACTCTTTGAGAACTTCCTCTGCGTCCTTATATGTGGATCCATCGGGATATGTCGGACCAGAAGAGATGACGCTGAGATCGTCTCCGACAACATCTGATATGATCAGTGAGACCATATCTCCCTTCCTGCAGCACATCTTGCCCAATCTTCCACCTTTCACTCTGGAGACGTGTTTTCTCACCGCGTTGATCTGATGTATATTCGCGCCGGATTTGACCAGGAGTTTATTCAATCCGTTCATCTCGGATAGAGTTATGCCTTCGGCGGGAGAGGTGAATAAAGCTGATCCTCCGCCGGAAACTAAAAAGACGAAAAGCGCATTTTCCTTCTCTTCTATTATCGATAGTAATTCTTCACTAGCTTCCATGTTTTCCTTTTTAGGATAAGGATGATGAGCTTTTCTCACTTTCACCGGCGATCTTTCTTCTTCTATGTCTTTTTCCAGCTTAGTTATAATAAGGCCGTCGTCGGGTTCTAGTTCTTCACAACCTATAGCCATGGAGACTGAAGCTTTTCCTATGCCGAGAAGAACTATCTCTTCATAATCTTCGCGGTCGAAAGTCTTTCCACAGATGGTTATCTTGTTTCCACTGACTTCTATACTGTTCTTGACTAGATTCTCTGGATCGGCGCCCTTCACACCTTCTATTATCATTTTCTCTGTTAGATCTCTCATCTCTTGTAGATTCATGATCTAAAAACTCGTTTAGCATATAAAAACAAAAGGGTTTAGGCGATCAGTGCGTCGAGATCATAGACAATATACTTGCTGCCTATATCAATAGTGCTCAGAGCTGGTAAACAAAATGGAGATCTATGTATGAGAACTTTGCGTTTATAGAGAAGTGGCTGTCGTTCACGTGAGATTTTATTTGTAAATGCTTAGTCTGAGCTATGAAGCTTCGGAAAAAACTAATATCTTTTCTTCTTAACTTCATACATGTACGTAAGTGTCATAGGTGGTGACGTAGGTTCTGTCGATAAAAAAGATCTCTCAGTAGCTGAAAAACTGGGAAAAAACTTAGCAAAAAAAGGTCATACCATCGTATGTGGTGGAAGAGGAGGGGTTATGAGATCGGTTTGCAGAGGTGCAAAAAAGGAAAACGGCGAAACGATAGGTATACTTCCTTCATCCGATAGAAAAGAGGCGAATGAGTTCATCGATCATGCGATAGTAACTGAACTCGGTATGATGAGGAATTCACTCGTGGTGATGAATGGAGACGTCGTTATAGCTATAGACGGCGGCTATGGAACACTATCTGAGATATGTTTTGCTCACAAATACGGGAAAAAGATACTTGGTATAGGTACCTGGGACTTGGAGATTGTTGATGAATTTGAAACGGTAGGGGAGATAATGGAAGAACTCGAAAAATTTGAATCGTAATATTTATTAATATAATGGAGGTAATTACAGCCGATGCAGGCGATACTACTTTCAGGAGGATTTGGGACTAGGATGCGTCCTTTGACTTACACAACTCCCAAACCACTGTTGCCTTTGCTAAATAAGCCTTTAATAGAGCATATAATAGATTCTCTACCCGATCAAGTGGATGATGTGATACTTGCAGCTAATTATAAGATAGATATGCTTAGAGAGCACTTCCAAGACCTAGAACTGGACCTAGATGTTCATGTAGAGGATGAACCCGAACCACTCGGTACGGCTGGAGCGGTCAAAAATGTCGAGAACTATATAGAGGACACTTTCTTTGTTATAAATTCTGATATAATCTCTAGTCTGGACTTTGAGGCCTTTTTGAGATTCTATGAAAGAAAACAGGGTATCGGAGCGATTTCCGCATGGGAGGTTGAAGATCCTACGGAATTCGGAGTCATGGATATTGATGATCATTCTAGGATAAAGATGTTCCAAGAAAAACCCTCACTTGAAGAGGCTAGCTCAAACACGATAAACGCAGGCCACTATATACTCGAACCTGAAGTTCTTGAGACGATACCCGAAGGAAAAAAAGTTTCTATGGAGAGGGAGATCTTTCCTAGATTGATTAAGGACGGTTTATTCGGATATGAATTCAAAGGATATTGGATAGATTGTGGTAGACCGTCTAGTCTTTTTGAAGCTCAGAGGATTTTATTCGATCGTAGAAGCGAAAAGAAACTGATAGGTGAAAATAGCGTTGTGAAAGGAAGTCTTGGTGATCACGTAACTATTGGAGAGGGTTGTACTATCGGCGTGTCGGAGATCAACGAGTCGATCGTATTCGATGGGGTAGAGATAGGAGATGATTGCACTATAAATAACAGTATCATTGGATATGATGCTGTGATAGAAGATGAAGTTGTGATCAGAAATTCTATAGTTTCTGATGATCTTTATATTGAAGAAGATACTGAGATAATAGATGAAAAATTGCAGCCGGAGGATGAAAAAATATGACGCGATTGTTTGGAACTAATGGTGTTAGAGGAACCGTGAACGAAGATATGGATTCAGATCTCGCCTTGAGATTAGGTATGGCGATCGGGACTTGGATAGGTAAAGGGAAAGAGGTCTCCATCGGGACCGATACGCGTAGGTCTAATTACATGCTGAAAAATGCTGTGTCATCAGGACTCATGGCTACCGGTTGTGATGTGATCGATGTTGGAGAGGTACCTACCCCCGCCCTTCAGTATCATACGAGAGAGAAATCAGATTTTGGTATAGCGATCACGGCCTCTCATAACCCTCCAGAATTTAATGGTATTAAGTGTGTGGACCATGATGGAACGGAATTGATCGAATGGATGGAAGAAAAAATCGAAGAGATCTACTTTTCAGAGGAATTTGAACTCGTAGAGTGGGATGAGGTAGGTCAAAAAAGATCTGAAGATGCTCTAAAGATATATTTTGAAGCCATTGAAGAAAAGATAGATAAAGATGTCATCGCTGATTTTGATCCTAAAATCATACTAGACTGTGCTAACGGTGCTGGATGTTATCTAACACCCTATCTCTTAAGAGAATTGGGCTGTGAAGTAGTCACATTGAATGCTCAACCGGACGGTTCATTTCCTGGCCATAATAGTGAACCTACAGAAGAAAATCTGAAGGATCTCATCGAATTGACTTCTGAAACTAAGGCTGATATGGGTATAGCCCACGATGGTGATGCCGATAGAACCATTTTCATCGACGAGGACGGTGAATTTATCCATGGAGATAAGATATTGACCCTTCTAGCGAAGAAATTTATCGAAGAAAATGATGGAGGGATAGTTGTCACTCCCGTTTCATCTTCCAGCAGCGTTAAGGACGTAGTAGAAAATAATGGAGGTACTTTGATTTATACTGCTGTTGGCTCACCCATAGTAGCAAGAAAGATGAAAGAGGAGGGAGCTGTTTTTGGTGGGGAAGAAAACGGCGGACTTATCTTTGCCGAACATCAGTACTGTAGGGACGCCGCGATGACAGCAGCTAAAATAGTAGAGTTGGTGTCAAAGGAGGGTTCTCTTTCAGGGCTGATTGAACAGCTACCTCAGTATGCCTTACAGAAAAAAAGCGTGTATTGTGAAGATGGATTGAAAGGACGACTTCTTGAAATATTGAAAGATAAATACGGAGATCAAGATATCGATGACACCGATGGATTAAAAATATTTTATGAAGATGGATGGGTCCTTATCAGACCATCTGGAACAGAACCCAAATACAGGATCTATGCAGAGGCACCCGATCAAAAGACGACAGAGGAACTCGCTGAAAAGCATAGGGAAGAAGTGCGACAAGCTTTACAAACTCTCAAGTAAACGTATGACATGTTCTTTAAACCATAGAAACATTTAAATAATTTGCACAACCTAGTTTAATTGTCGGACGTTCTGTCGGACGTTTCGGCCCTATAGTGGGATATAATGCGTCTGAGAAGAAAAAAGGATCGGGATCCTGCGACGAGAAAACTAGAGGAAGAAGGATTATTGACTTTGAAAGAAAGAAGGAAAAGTGGTAATACTTTAAGAAAAGTCAAAGAGTTCGGTAAGATTACTTATGATTTTTGGAGCGGTGTAAAATATATAGTTGTTTTATCCGCTATCCTTTGGTGGATACCTCTTTTCGGTCCTATACTTGCAGGATACGTGGGTGGGAGACGTACTGGAGGTCCAAAAAAGGGTATTTTGGCATCCATAGTCGCTCTAGGCATAATCGGTACGATATATTATCTATTCACACATGGTTATGTCTATTTTGCTCTAGATTCTGTTATTGAGTATCCCGATAAAATATTAGCCATGGCAACGTCTAGCACCTTTTTCGGCCCTTATCTAGAATTCATTGAGCAATATTGGACCACATTTTTTCACAGGATATGGGCAGGCGTACCTTTTGAATCCAACAGTTACATATTGACTATAATATTTGCTTATATTGGTGGAATCATCTCCTATGAAAAGAGGAGAGAATTCACTGATGGTCTTAGGTCTTTAGGCAGCGTTGAAAAGGAGATATCTTCTATACATAGATACGCTAAAAATCCTGCACGAAATAAAAATACAGCTTCAGCCCATCGTGGAGGAGATAGTCTACAAGAGATGAGACCTGTAAGATATTCTGGAAGAAAGGAAAACAGCGGAAGCATACCTAGAGTTGTTGATGAAAGAGATAATAAGGACAATGAGAAATCTCCTAGGGATAAAAAGACGAGGAGAGATGAAGTGCTGAACCTTAAAAATAAAGCTGAAGACCTATTAGGTGATCAACAGTCTTCATCCAAAAGTAACGTCAGACATCATTCTAGGAACAACGGTGATGACTGGGAATTTCTTTGAATAGTGGCTAAAAAACCGATTTTCTTTAAATCATTTTCATTGCTATCTTAGGGTAAATTTTAATAAAAACGAGTATCACTGTCTAATAGAATGGCCACATCAGGTGATCTTGATAAAAATGAAAATAACATTTCCTTTATTGATCGAATGGATGAACTAAATGAGTTAAAACATTATAAGGACTTAGTATCTTCTTCCTCAGGAAGATTAGTATTTATTAAGGGTGAGATAGGTGTGGGTAAAACTCGTTTGGCTGAAGAGTTCCTAGATATATGCAGAGAAGAGGGGTTTCAAGTACTAAGGAGTAGATGCCTTTATTATGAAAGCACTGAACCATACTTACCTTTCTATGAAGCTCTAGAGGAACATCTTAGGGAAGAAGAAGAAACAATCGAAGAAGGCCGCTTTGGCCCTGGTTTCGTACAACCATCGTCCACACCATCATCCGATTCTGCTCCTATGAGTTGGATGGGTGGCGGTCAGATAGATGAAGAGGATGCTTCTGATATCTCTTTAAGCGATCAGCAGGAGATGATGTTCAACGAGGTGTCAGACCTTCTTATAGAACTTTCAGAAGAAGATCCGATAGTTTTATTCATGGACGATCTGCAATGGATAGATCAGTCGTCTGCCCAATTGATGCACCATCTAGCAAGGAAGATAACCGATAATAAGATATTATTTTTGGGCGCCTACCGTACCGATGAGTTGAAGTATATGGAAGAAGAACTTCCTATGCGGGAAACACTGACAAGGATGAAGGAAGAAGATCTCGCAAATGTGGTCAAAGTGTCCAGATTAGACCAACCTTCTGTGGCTGACCTTGTCAGAGATTATACTGATAGGGAGAATTTATCCGATGATCTGATCTGGACTATCTATAGGGAAACCGAAGGGAATCCATTCTATATCGTTGAGATACTTGATGCGATGGAAAAGGAAGGTCTATTGTCTTCTGGTACTATAAGTTGGGATCCAGAAAAAGCCTTATCCGATATATCACTACCGACAAGTTTAAAGGATATAGCTAGCAGGAAGTTAGAAAGGGTTGGAAGAGAGGAAAAAAAGGTGCTGTATTTTGCAGCTTTGATCGGAGACGAATTTGAATTTGAGCTTTTAGAAAGAGTAGTCGACATGGATGTCATTTCTCTATTAGACATAATAGACGAGTTGAGAGAACAAGGTATAGTGGAAGAAGTGGAAGGTGTTGAAGAGGAGTTATACAGGTTTGATCACCTTCAGACTAGAACAGCACTCCGTGAAGAGATGGGTAGGAGTAGGAAAAGGGTAACCCATAAGATGATAGGTAACACCATCGAGGAGATATATAAAGACGAAATAGAAGATCATCTCTATGAATTATCACTTCATTTCTATGAAGGAAAAGAATACGATAAGGCTTATGGATACTCTATGAGAGCTGCTAAAAATTCTTTAAAAAGTCTAGATATATCTTTAGCTATAGATCATTTTGAAAAAGCCCTAGATTCTTTAGAAAAAAGTAAAAATATTGATGATGTTAAAGAGAAAAAGATGGACCTACTCAAAAGGATAGGGGAACTCTATTTTGATTTCAGTGATTGGGGATCTGCTAAGGATTTTTACGAAAAATTCCTGGATGAGGCTGAAACATTGGGTGATGATAGTAGGATAGCACTCGCATTGAGAAGATTGGGTCATCTTTACAGACAGATGGAAAATTATGAAGAAGCCCGACAATATTTCGACCGATCACTTGAAATCATAGAAGGGATTGAAGATTCTTCTAGAGGAGTAGCTGAATGTCAGAGAGGTCTCGGATATATTTGTTGGAGGTCCGGTAATCTGGATGAAGCACGGGAGCATTATGAAAAGGGCATCGAGTATGCCCAGAAAGAAGGAAATAACAAAGAATTGGCTTTGAATTACATCGATCTAGGTAATGTTTTTGCAGTTGAGGGAGATCATGACACAGCTATGCAATATTACAACAAAGGCCTTCCCATCTTAGAATCTAAAGAAACATACGGACAATTGTCAAGAGTTCATAATAATATGGGTGATCAGTTCCTAAAAACAGCGGAATATGAAGAGGCTATAGAACATTTCGATAGATGTATAGATTATGCTGAAAAAATAGGAAACGATCGGTTCGTCGCTTGGGGTGGATTCAATAAATCAGAAGCTCTAGCTAGGAAAGGTGATCTTGAAAAAGCAGAGAAAGTATTGAAGGATGCTGAGGAAAGGATGATAGATCTAGGGGAGAAGTTAGGGCTAGCAAGTGTTAAGAGAGTTAAGGGGATGATAAAACGTGAAAAGGGTGAATTAGATGAAGCCATAGATCTATTAAAGGAGGCTGAAGATATAATGGAGAACTTCGATGTGCCCTTCCCTAAAGCAGAAGACATGATAGAGCTTGGAAAAGCTTATCGTGATAAGGGAGATCAAGAAAAGGCGAAAGAAGCATTTTTAAAAGCTAAGAGTAATTTTGAAGAGGTTGGGACCTCATCAAAATATATAGAGGAAGTCGATGAACTCTTAGATTCTCTCGAATAGTATTTTAAGATATCATCTATTTTCTTTACTAGTTCATGCTTTTAAAAAAATAAGAAATAATGGTTTTTAAGAGCGGAT
>JAFDTP010000103.1 GCA_019594195.1 Thermoplasmata archaeon | reverse complement strand
TTGTTGTTACAAACAAGAACTAAACACCTTTCCTTTTATTTTGATTTTTTATCATCTTTTTAAAACACTGAGTTTTTTAATTTTTCAATCTTTAGACCCTATCAAGAGATCGAATCACGATCCGTAATTATATAATTACTTTGTATTTATTGATTGTAGTCATTGATTATATATATCATTAATTAGGTTGTAAATACGGGAGGTATGATGTTGAACGAGCGAAGGTCTAGCTTGTCATCTTCTATTGAGATAATTAACGCTGTTAGAATCAGCCATCGATGATCACTATCACTCGCCTCTCTAGATATATGATTATAGGATGGGAGGGATTGTGTATGTATAAGATCATAAGAGCTATCAAGATGGGTCTATGGTTCATCACCACTTTTTGGTTTGCCTATTTGTCCGCCAACGTCTTGTGGAATATAGACAGAAGCGATTGGATGATACTCATGCGGTTCAACGAATATGGAGAGGCTATCATAGAGATACCTATATTCCTTATCTCTGCGATATGGATAACGATAGCTGGTACCAAACAAGTGTCTAAATATCTAAATGAAACTTTTAATTTTTTAAAAAATCCAGATTGAATTTTTCCGTGAGCGTAAGCACAAGGACAATGTTGATGATGATCAGTAAAAAAGATAGGTATATACTTTTAACTATTAACAATAGTAAACATTAATTATATATATGATGTTGACGATGTTATATTTGGTGAAATATATTGAATAGAAATGTCCTAGTGATCATTATAGCCGTCATTCTGGCTATAAGCACTATAGGTATCGGGATGTTAGGTATAGAAAATGACTTAGGAGAAGGTGATCAAGATGGAGGGGATGGGACATCTGAGCAAAGCACACAAAATATTGTTAATATCAGTGTCTGTAAGTTCTACGATACTAACGCTACAGGAGAATTCAATGAAGACGACGGCGATTACATGATAGAAGATTGGTTCTTCCAGGTGGATATTTTTACAGAACCGCCCCAACCTTGGGAGAAACTTGTTAACGGAACTACAGGTGAAGACGGCTGTATTACTTTTGAAGTAGATAGTGATGAACATTACAGAGTGAGAGAATTCCTTCCTGAAGGATGGGAGTTCACAGGAGGGAATGTAACAGGAGGAAGTGCTGATGACGACGATTTCAAATTGGAGAACGGTGCCGTAGAGATCACATTTTTCGATAGAGGAGAAGACGTTGAATTATGGTTTGGCAATAGAGAGAAACCGATGGAAGGTGAGATAACAGCAAACAAGTTCTACGATACCAACGCTACAGGCGAATTCAACGAGGAAGACGGAGACGAGATGCTTGAAGATTGGACGATCCAACTATTGGACGAAAACGAGCAACTGATAAAAGAAAACGTAACAGGTGAAGACGGCCAGATCACTTTTGAAGGGCTAGAGCCAGGAGAATATTATGTTCAAGAGATACTCAAAGAGGGATGGGTAAACACTACCTCTTTGAAGCAGCATGTTAACCTCACAGAGGGTGAAGAGATAGAGTTATGGTTCGGAAACAGAGAGATCGAGAGAGGAAATATTTCTGTCTACAAGTACCATGATGTCGAAGGAACAGGAGGATATGACGAGGAGACAGATCATATGTTAAAAAACTGGACATTTAACCTTTGGAATACTACAGAAGACGGTGAGAGGTACGAGATGATCGATACAAACGTAACTGATGAAAACGGTATGTTGGTCTTTGAAGACCTTATGCCCGGTGAATACATTGTTGAGGAAGAGTTAAAGGACGGCTGGGAGAACATTACTTCTTTAAAACAAACAGTTATACTCGAGGAAGGAGAAGAAGCTGAAATTTGGTTCGGTAACAGGAGGATCCCCGAAGTAGGAGAGATCACAATATACAAGTTCTATGATTCCAACATGACCGGAGAATTCAACGATGAATACGATTGGATGCTTGAGAATTGGACTTTCAATCTATGGGAAGCTGAAGACGGAGAACCAGTTGGTGACCCTATAGACACAGTTGTAACAGACGAGAACGGAACGGCAACATTCGAAAATATAACCTCCGGAGACTACATAGTAGAAGAAGAGTTGAAAGACGGATGGTACAATACGACACCGCTACTGCAGCCAGTGACTGTTGAAGCAGGCGAAGAATACGAACTCTGGTTCGGTAACGTACCTGGTGGGATGATCGAGGGTTACAAGTACTGCGACCATGAGATGGTCGGGGATTATTACGAAGGTATCGAACCTATAGAGGACTGGATCATCTATCTTTACCAAGAAGGCGAACAGATAGACTACACTGAGACAGACGAAGACGGTTATTACATGTTCGAAGATCTCGATCCAAGGGTCGAGAACTACACGGTCAGAGAAGAAGACCGCGAGGGATGGTACAGTGTAAGTGAATCGATGTATACATTCGAACCTACAGCTGGATTCGAAGAACGCTTCGACTTCTTCAACTACCGACACCAAAACATAACCGGAATCAAATTCTACGACTTCACGATGTCCGGTGAATTCGAACCGAAGGAAGGCGATATACCGCTAAGAGGAAGGGAAGTTCATCTTTATTCGGGCAATGAAACCGATGGATCACCGATAGCTATCACTGAAACTGATCATCACGGTTATTACGTTTTTGGAGACTTAGAACCAGGCGAATATACAGTATATCAGCCTGAAGGATGCTGTGAGTGGAATAGGACGACTCCTCGAGAAGTCACTGTAGAAGTAGGGATAGGGTGTGAAGACGAAGAAGTCAACTTCGGTGAATACAAGTTGACTAGTATAGATGTATATGTCGAATGCGGCACTGAAGGCGTCGGTGTAGAGATCTACGAATATGAAAGCGGTGAAGTCGGTGGATTGGTAGACTCTGGTGAAACAGGTGAGAATGGGTCTTTCATATCAGAGCAGCTCGAACCAGGATACTATTACGTAGAACTTGAAGACGGACGGTCAGAAGTAGTTCAGTTGAGGATGGGTGAACAGGTCGAATTCGAAGAAGAGGATGATAACGGTGAAAACAACGATTCCTTTGGGTCAGGTATCACAAAGGCTAGATATAATAATCTGAAGTGATGCAAGATATCTAAACCGCCCTTACAAAACCATCATTTCCTTTTTTTTCTCTTTTTTTTCACATACATAATTTCCTATATAGATTTAAATTTTAATAAATAGATAAACTTTTAAGGCATGACTCAGATATCAATATTTACGACAGGGGGGATTTTGTCGTGAGCATGAATAAAATCAATGTTAAAGATATCGAAGAGACCGATTTGGATGAATTAGAGGATATGTTCTTGAAAGAGGAAGGACTCGGCGATCCACTACTCATCGAGGGTAGTTTGGTATGGAAGAAATGGATGAAAAACAATCTCAAAAGATACAGTTCGATAGGTAAGATAGCTTACTTCGATTCAAAGATCGTCGGGATGTTACAATACATCCCAAAACCCAAACACAGAGTGAGTGAGATAAAATGGACTTTTGTTGATGGTGGACAGCATGATCAAGAAGTAAAAAAAATGCTTCTCCAGGAGACGATAAAAGAATTCAAACGCCCGAAATCCTACTTCGGATATGAAATGGCCAAGGGACTTGTTACTTATCTAAATCCTTTTTTGAGTTCCGATGAAGATGAGGAATTCTATAAACAAAGTGGTTTCAAAGAAATTTCAGATACAGATAACAATCTTCTTTTCTACCCATTTGAAGATGTTTCAATAGAGGTACCCGAAGTCGCTGATTTACCGATCGATGAATCATATAGAGATGATATACTGATCTTTGTTAATCCTATAACACCACACTGTTTGAAGGAAGCTATGAAAACCCTAAAAAAAGTAAGAGATCTAGGTCCTGAAATACCGATCAGACTATTTGCTCCCGTCGGTGATACTGAAGAATTGAACTATGCATTTTCCATACCTGTGAGTCTGGTTATAAAAGATGAGATCATCGATTCATCTAGACTTGGTGATGAGAATTTATTAGAAAGATTTAAGACGACTGAGTGTAAAGCAGATTTCATCTGCAGTTCTCAAGATAAAGCAGACAAAAACTCAAGAGATGTGATGGGTAAAATCGAACCTTTATGGTGATCGATATGAAAGAGTATTTTATTGAATTTTAGAAAGGAGGTGAATAATCCATCAAAACCATCATCTGTAGATCTCTTCAGTCGAACTTAAAAAATATCGACGGTTTCCGGCATAAATATACATCGTTGTAAAATAAAAGATTTTAGATCCGTGAGTTTTGACATAATGGTATTTTTATCGGTGCTTTTTGTTCCCTCAAGTTCAATTTTTAAAAATCCTATATATACATCTTTTAAATTTATATATCGGGCCATGATAAACTAATCGACTCTCTCCGAGTATATAATAGGTATGCCCACTATTTAAGATCAAGACAAGAGAAGAGTAATATGGGTAAGAAAAAGATAGTGGGCGTGACCAAAGCGGTGCTGTGGTTCATAACCACATTTTGGTTTGCCTATCTATCTGTTAATGTATTGTGGAGTATAGATAGAAGTAGCTGGATGATACTCCTACGCTTCAATGAATATGGTGAAGCATTCATAGAGATCCCGATCTTTTTTATATCAGCTGTCTGGATCATGATCGCAGGATCGAAAGAGGTAAATGATCATATTAAAAAGCATAAAATAATAAATGGTTTGATAAGTCGGTTATCATTTTTCAGATCTCCTTCAAATAAGTGATCGCTTAAGGTATTACTTCGATCTTCTAAACATATCTACCTCTTGGTCTACGATCACCCCATATAGTCTTTTCTCCTGCACGATGCTTCTTATTCTTTTTATCGATCTTGATCTCAGCCATCTTCCTTCATAACCATTTACCTCATCATCCTTGAATAAAGACGATATATCGGCACATCCAAAAAAAGTAAAATCTTCACTATTCAATTTTTGATCAGCCTTTTCTATCACGTCGATCCATTGGTAAGCGGTGAAGGCCCGTGATATCATGATTTTCTTCAAGATTTTTCTCTCGTCAAGATCAGTTTTTTTACACTCTTTCACCATGAAATAAGGGTCTACTGTATTACTGCCATCGATGATAAGTGCCTTTTTGTCTTCTGAAGCAACGATGTTGACTGCTAACGTAGAGACGTTTCTGTTTTTTGTTCCTTCGACCAGTTTCAAGGAACCTCTTTTCAACTGGTTCTTTTCGATCACACCATTACAACCACCGAAAGTAGTATTTGTAAAAAAGATCCGGAGGGATGAGTGAAAGTGTAGATATGTTTTGATAGAAACTTTAAAGATCGTGCTGTTAGGCTGTATATATTTATATAAAATGAGAGTGGTAAAGTTTTTCTTTGTTGAAGATAACAAAAATTAAGATAAAGAGCGCCCCGGACGGGATTCCTACTGGCGTTACACACCACCAGACCGATTTAGGTCCTTATGAGGAAAATGTCCTTGATCTAGCGGATGAGCTTGTAGAATGTCGAGAAAAAGAACGGAAGGATCTGCTAGGAAGAGTTCTAGATATAGATAGATTAGTGGAAGAAGTAGGAGTGAA
>JAFDTP010000126.1 GCA_019594195.1 Thermoplasmata archaeon | reverse complement strand
CGCAAAATAATAAAAGAAGTGGAAAGAGAAGAAGAGTCCGGAGGTGCTTGATAGATGTACTACGGCCTTTCGCTCTCTGCATGGATCGTAGTGATCGCTTATTTAGTGATCGTTACCGGTATCGGCTTCGTCGCAGGTTTTATGAAGCCGATGAAGAGATTCATACACTACGTTGTAGCTGACAGAGAGATCGGCGGTGTCGTTTCCGGTGTAAGTGCTACGGCATCGACTGCAAGCGCCTGGGCTTGGTTCGGACTGGCAGGTTGGGGCTTTGTCGCTGGATTTCCAGCACTTTTCTACCCCATGTTCTTCATCCTTGCGAACTTTTTATTATGGGGATGGATAGCCGAACCACTCAGAGAACAATCAGAGAAAATCGGTTCTTTCACATTGATAGACCATTTCAAAAAACTAGTGAACGATGATAAAGGGATACTCGCACTAATAGGAGGAATAGTAGTTCTGGTTTTCGCCACTGGCTATATCGGTTCTCAATTGCTCGCGTTCGGTAGAATGGGCGAGTATATAGGCTGGGGCGAAACACCTCCGCTGTTGGCTATGGGAGCCTTCGTCGTAGCGTACACCTGCGTCGGTGGATTCAGAGGGATCGCTTGGAACGACATGTTCGAAGGTATGGTGATGATGGTCACTATGGTAGGTCTGACCGTCTTTGCTATATACCAAGTTGGCGGTATAGGTGCCTTCGTTAGTGGAGTAGTCGATGTCGGTCCTTTATATTCCTCTTGGGTAACAGTAGCAGTCGGTACGACAGCGATAGGGTTAGGATTCACTATGCTCGGCCAACCTCACACTATACAGAGATTGATAGCGATCAGAGACAAGAAAAGCATCGGTTATGCACTGCCTTCTGCGATAGGTTTCTCTTGGCTAAGGAACACGTTCCCGATAATTGCCGGTATCTCTGCGAGATTAGTCTTCGGATTTGAGGGATTACCACTAGAGGATCCAGAGCTCTCTTTCTTGGCTTTTGCAGAACTATTGCATCCGATCGTACTGGGATTCTTGATAATATCAGTCATGGCGGCGATAATGTCTACTGCAGACAGCTTCTTGCTTCAAGGAGCGGCGACCTTCAACAGGAATATACTGGAGAACTTCTTTAAAGTCGATCTGAAGCAGAAGAATTGGGTCATACTCAACAGACTCACCGTGGTAGTGATGGGCCTTATAGGTGTTATAATAGCCTATTCATGGCCTGGTACCATATTCGACATAGTTCTGTATGCATTCGGTGGGTTAGGTTCGGCATTCGGACCTCCGCTTCTAGCGATGACGTTGAAATGGAAGAAGTTGAACGTTTATTCTATAGCCACATCGTACATAGTCGGTCTACTAGCGACAATGTATTTCACTCACTTCCCAGTCGGTGACCTACATCCGACTCTGCTTGCGTTCCTTTCAGCAGCGATACTGATGATAATAGTCGGATTTGCGACCGGAGAAAGAAAAGAGTAAAACCCCTTCATTCTCTTTTTTTATTCTTACAAAAGGTTTTTACATATTTGAATTATAGCGAAGATGATATCGTGGCTCGATTCAGTGTTGAAGGAAAGGTCGTAGATGTTTTAGAAGAGGATATCTTTGAAGGCGTAGTTTTTATCGAGGACGGATCTATAGAGACAATCGAGAGAAGAGAAACCGACCGCAACAAGTACATAATGCCCGGTTTTATAGACTCTCACGTTCACGTAGAGAGTTCTATGCTCGCTCCTAAAGAATTTTCGCGTTTGGCGGTCCAACATGGATCAGTCGCGGCGGTATGCGATCCACACGAGATAGCAAATGTTTTGGGATTGGACGGTATAAGGTATATGATAGAGAATGGAGAGAGAACTCCATTCAAATTCAATTTCGGAGCCCCATCTTGTGTTCCCTCAACTCCTTACGAGACCAACGGAGCGGAGTTGGGTGTTAGAGAACTGGAAGAACTTTTCGAGACAGAGAACCTCACCCATCTTTCCGAGGTGATGGACTTCTTAGGTGTTATCGATCGTGAAGAAAAGTTGATGGAAAAGATAAAGTTGGCTAAAGAACACGGTTTGAAGATAGACGGTCATGCACCCGGACTGAGAGGCGAGAACCTAGATAGATATATCTCCGCGGGTATAGAGACCGATCATGAGACGACAAGTTTAGAGGAGGCTGAAGAGAAGATCGAGAAAGGTATGAAGATACAGATCAGAGATGGATCAGCATCGAAAGATATTGACGAACTGATCGGTCTTATCGATAAGTTCCCTGATGAATGCATGTTTTGTACCGATGACATTAAAGTAGTAGACCTGGTCGACAGACACATAGATTCGATGGTCAGGAAAGCTGTCAAAGAGGGTATCGATGTGATGAAGGTATTGAGAGCAGCCTGTGTTAATCCGGTTCTACATTACGGGTTAGAAGTCGGTATTTTAAGAGAAGGTGATCCCGCTGATTTTATCGTCGTTGAAGATCTAGAAGATTTTGAGATCGAGAGAAGTTACATCAACGGTGAAGAAGTATATAATAAAAAAGAAGGGATCGGACCCGGTTCTTTAAGCAGTAAGACACCTAATAACTTCAAAGCTGAAAAGCAAAAAACTTTGGACTTCGGAGTGAAGATGAAAGGAGAAAAGATCAGAGTTATCGGTGTGAAGGATAAAAAGATAATCACCGAAGATCTGGTTGAAAAAGCTAAGGTCGAAGACGGTTATGCAGTATCTGACACCGATCGCGACATATTGAAACTGGCAGTTTTGAACAGGTATGAAGCATCGGAGCCCGCGGTCGGATTCGTTCACGGTTTCGGTCTGAACGAGGGAGCTATAGCCTCGAGCGTGCTTCATGACTCCCACAATATCATCGCTGTAGGGACCGACGACAGATCGATCTCAGAAGCCGTGAACGCTGTTATAGAGGAAAAAGGAGGCCTAGCAGCCGTTTTAGGAGATGATACTGAGGTCCTACCTTTACCTATAGCTGGGCTTATGTCTGATCAGAGATACGAAGAGGTGGAGAAAAAGTTTGATTCGCTTGGAAAGATGGTCGAGATGATGGATTGTAAACTTTCCGCTCCATTCATGACTCTCTCGTTTTTATCGCTACTGGTGATACCTAGTCTGAAGTTGAGTGATAAGGGCCTTTTCGACGTTAGGAATTATGAGTTCGTCGATATATCATCTAAAAAAGATCCCGAATGAAAAGATTAGTAGAATTCAATTTTTTTAATTGTACGTCTACTGTTTACCTAGTGTTTTCGAACCGGGAGAGGATCTCTTAAACCGAGAGATTTTCTACCATAATTAATACTTTATAGCTTCATTTATAATTACCATTCATGTCGAAAACAGGTGTAGTTCTTTTCTCTCATGGTAGCAAAAGAGAGCAGTCTAACAGAGCCTTTAAAGAGCTTGTAGAAGATATCGAGCTAGAGGGTTCTCTTATCGAAATTCGGCACGCCTTTTTGGAATTCACCGAACCAGATCTGAAAGCTGCTGCCGAAGAACTGATCTCTGAAGGAGCGGCTAAAATAGTTATAGTTCCGGTCTTTTTGTTTCCGGGAAAACACGTTCAAGATGATCTCCAGGAACTCGTAGAAGAACTGAAAGAAGAACATGAGAGAGTCGGGTTCGTGATCACGGACTTGTTGGCTTCTCATCCAAAATTCAAAGAAATGATAGGGGAGAGGATAATGGAAGGTTTAGAGAAGTTTCGGTGATCAGCAAACAATTTCTAAAATATGTTAACCGTGATTAACGTGTTTTAAGGAAATATGTTAACTGCGATTAACGTTTTTTGTTAAATTAAGATCGATAATTTTTCTTTGAATTCTTCGGCGTTCTTTTGATGTTTTTTTAATGTGGTATCATCCATCCTGTCCAGATGAGATGTCATTATCTTCATCCTGGGGATTTTTTCTATCTTATCTCTGTGTTTTTTTATGAAACTTCATTTAGCATCTTTCAACTGTTGAAGATTCCATAAAATAGCTGGATGTGAATCTATTGACTCGTGAAGTTCGTCATAATTTACAAAAGATTCAGGATTGAATTCTTGCTTGTCAAAAAACGTATCTATCAATTCTTTGTATCGTTCCTCGGCAAGGGAGATATACCTCTGTATAAAGGGGAGAGATCTTCTTTTCAGGTCTTTCGGGATTTTTTCTTTTCTGATAAGCCTTGATACTTGTTCATCTATTGAGACATCGCTCATCATTCCTTCGATATCTTGCTTATATATCCGAGGCTCAGGACGCATGAGACTATCGATCACTAAAGCGGTTAAAAACATCTCCTCTTTG
>JAFDTP010000030.1 GCA_019594195.1 Thermoplasmata archaeon | reverse complement strand
TGCATCCTGGGGCACAGAAGTAGTACGTTTTACCTTTGTATTCGGTCTTGAACTCCGCTTCTTCCTCGTCAACTTCCATATCACATACAGGATCTATCGCCATGATAACACCGTTATTACATCCTCTTACCTATAAAAGGGATTTGTGGTATACATATGTAAAATAAAACGGATCAAAAACTTACAAACATAAATGTTAAATCCTCCTCAAAAGGATAAAATAGATATGAAACTCGAAGAAACCGAGATGAAGATACTAAAAGAGCTGCAAAGGGATGGTAGAGTATCCCGAAGGGTTTTAGCGGACAGGATAGATGTTAGCACACCCACTGTAAGCTCAAAGATAGAGAAGTTGGAAAACATGGGGATAATAGAAGGCTTCACAGTCGAAATAGACCATAGTAAATTAGGATTTCAAAAATACTTGTTCAAGATGGAAACTAAAAATATTACTGAATCCGGACTGAAGGAGGTATTCACAAGATTCGAGAGATTCAGAATTTTAAAACGATTGGAAGGTGAAGGATACCTGATCGAGGCTTTCATAAACGGATTCACTCAACTCGATGAGTCAGTAGAATATCTTGAAAATGAAGATGAATTAAAGATAAAAGGCATCTGGCGAGTACGGGAGGAGGCTAAAAAAATCCCTGAGATCCCGATAGATGAGAACGTACCTTTAGACATCGCTTGCTATTACTGTAATAAACCCATCCAGAGTGAACCTGTGAAATGGAAGAAAGACGGTAAAGAACATTACTTCTGTTGTTCTTCCTGCGAGGAGCTATACGAAGAAAAATACGAGCGGCTTCAAAAGAGAAAAGATGAGATGCGTGAAGAGAATTAGTGAAACAAAAAGGTAAAGCAAAAGAAAGGGTTTTTGTGTAGATATCAGTGTCGATCACAGGTCTATATCTCTTCAAACTCTTCTGGTCCGTTGTATTCTGTGATTTCAGCGAGCTCCTTGAGACATTCTGGGTTGCTAGCAGTAGTCATATCACCGAGTTCTCCGTTCTTTACTAAACCTTTCAAGAATCTTCTGATGACCTTTCCACTTTCGGTCCTCGGCACGTCAGGCACGAAGTATATCGCTCCCGGTGTAGCTACAGGACCGACTTTCTCTCTGACTACGTTTTTGATCTTGTTCTCTAGTTCTTCCTCACTCGCTTCTACGTCACTTCTGAGTAGAACGAATACCGCAGGTACTTCTCCCTTGACATCATGCGGTTTCGGCACTACAGCGACTTCAACGACTTCTTCCAAGGTACTGACAGCGTCTTCGATCTCTGCAGAACCCAATCTATGACCTGAAACTTCAAGCACGTCGTCGATCCTTCCGGTTATCTCTATCAATCTATGGCTGCCTATCTCTAGTTCTGTTTTTCTACCGCCGTCGCCGGAGAAGTATGTCTCGTCTCCGTATTCACTCCAATATTCTGCCTCGTATTTCTCTGGTGCCTTGTAAACTCCTCTCAGCATGCCTATTCCGAAGGGCGGTTTCTGCACGACTTTACCGCTCTCGTTCTCTCCTACGGGTTCACCGGTAGCATCCAATACGTCATAGGTTATTCCGGGTAATGCCGGACCAGCGACTCCAGGTACGAATGGACCTATTCCAGGTAGCGAAGTGAGTAATATACCACCGGTTTCGGTCTGCCAGTAAGTATCTACGATCGGGCATCTACCCCCGCCGATCTTGTTGAAGAACCATTTCCATGTATCAGGATCTATAGGTTCTCCGACAGATCCGAGCAGTCTGAGAGAGCTGAGATCACGATCTTCTATCCACTTGTCTCCCTTCTGCCTCAAAGCTCTTATCGCGGTCGGCGCGGTATACAATATGTTAGCTCCGTATTTCTCTATGATGTCCCACCAACGGTCTGGATTTGGATGATAAGGCGAACCTTCGTACCACAGCGTAGTTCCACCGTTAAGCAGCGGCCCGTACAGCGAGTAACTATGACCCGTGATCCATCCTATATCTGCAGTTGAGAAGAACACATCGTTCTGATGTAGATCGAACACCCATTTGGTCGTCAAAGCAGCCTGTGCAGCATAAGCGCCTACAGAGTGCTTGATACCTTTGGGCTTTCCAGTTGTACCGGAGGTATAAAGCAAGAAACCTGTATCCTCGGCATCGAGTTTTTCAGGTTCACAATACCCATCTTGATCCTCTATCAGTTCGTGGAAGTCGTGGTCTCTTCCTTCTTTCATATCGGGATCGGTGCCGGCTCTGTCCACTACGATACAATTTTCTGTATCAAGAGCTTCTAGCGTTGGATCGATCTTAGATTTCAGCTCAGCTGTACTCCCTCCTCTGTAGAATCCGTCGGCGGTTATCAGAAGTTCGGAACCCGCATCTTCCATACGGTCCTTGACCGCGTCGGGAGAGAACGCCGTGAAAACTATCGAATGCCAGGCGCCTATCCTCTGACATGCCAGAGCGGCTATCGCCGTTTCGGGTATCATCGGCATCCAGAAAGTCACTGCGTCACCTTTTTCTACACCCAATTCCTTAAGAGCGTTGGCGAATTTGTTGACTTCTCTATAAAGTTCTTGATAAGTAAGTATCCTGTTATCTTCATCAGTTGGCTCCGGTTCCCATATTATCGCTGCCTGATTTCTCCTATCAGTTAGATGTCTATCAAGACAGTTATAAGCGAGATTTGTTTCACTTCCTAGGAACCAGTTGAAATATGGCGGATCTTCTTCGTATATCTCGTCCCACTCCTCGAACCAATCAAGTGCTTCTTTGGCTTTTTCAGCCCAGAACTTCTTTGGATCCTTGTCTGCTTTTTTGTATATCTCTGGGTCACTCAAATGTGCTTTTTCCTTCAATTCTTCGTTCGGCCAATACACGTCATCTCTCTCAGGGTCTTCCTTAACCCATTTTTTCCCAGCGTCTTCGTCTTTGCTTGCAACATTTTCTGTCAAGTTATCACTTCCTTTATTCTTAGACTCACTTGCCGAATTAAAGTAAAGGTACTTATTAATTATGGATGCAGGTAAGTTTCGATATATATACTCATGCTATAGCTTTTGGACTATGAAAAAAATGCAAAAGAACAGGTCTATATATCTCACAAAAATCTCAAAGAGGAATACATTTGACAGTGTAAACCATACCTAAAAGGTTTTCTTCAAGCATATTAACACGGAAATGTTGAGATAATTCACTTTTTATGTTCCTATCCATATGGGTTCTGCCGAAGACCTTTGCGGAAAACATCATAGGGTAGAATAACGGTAGCGCGTATGGATTTTTAGGGCTTCCCGTATCTAGTACTATCATGTGACCTTCAGGGTCTAATATACGTGCGCACTCGGACATGGCCCTTTCAAAATCCGGAACCGTAGTGAGAGTGAAAGTGGTGATTATCTTGTCAAATCGATCATCTGAGAATCTAGAGTTTTCGATATCATCATTTATTAAAGATACATCTATCTCGGATATATTTTCGATCTTTTTACGAGCACGAGCTAACATGGATCCGCTGATATCGGTAGCTACAAGTTCCCCACTGGACATCTGATCAGCTATCCAGGGTAATATTTGACCGGTCCCCGTACCGACGTCGAGGACTCTATCGCCTTCTTTTATTTCTAGATATTTCACGGCATTCCTTTTCCATTTCCTCTGTGGTTTAGATATCAGGGGAAAACGATCTACAAGGTCGTAAAAAGGCGTCCAAGAATCGTACCTGTCCGATACTTTCTTCTTAGATTTATCCATCTATCAAGAACCAGATTTACGACTATATAAATAACTTATCGATCACCATGGCCAAACTAATCCAAAAGTCAGGTCCTGATATATTATGAAGTAGGTTATCATGTAGCCTAAAATAGTTCCAGAGTTAAGGAGCGGCAGTCCTGCATGAGGTTTTCCTTTCAATACGAACCTAAGGAGTACCATCATACCGATAACGGCTCCGACAATGCTGCCTAAGGCCACAAGTAAAGGTCCGTATTGTCCACCGACCCAAGTGCTCTCAAGATGGATCGTTGCAGCAACGGGCAGTATACCCGGGATTATCATGTCTCCAAGCCCTATGAACATGGCATCTCTTTCACGTTCGCCGTCGATCTCCTGCTCGATCCCTTCCTTTTCTGCGAAAGAGTAATCGGCTTTCTGAGGGACTACCATCATCACCGGAACTTTCATCTTCATGACTCCAGAAGCCAAAGATAACATGTGCTTAGTTTTGTAAACCGAGATAAAATCGTATATTGCCAGTGCGATAAGGAGTATGAAAACAGGCAAAATCCCGAGACTCATACCGAATATACCGGCGATACCAGCCCCCATAACGATCCCTATACCGTTCACGATATACCATTCTGGTTTTTTATAAAGCAAATAAGTCAGACCGACAGCCGCAAATATGGAGGCAAAAAAAGCCCAGTCGAATTGAAGAGCTCTTATCGAAGCATATCCGATACGGAAAAGAACGGGATAAAAGACGTAGAAAAGAGTAAGACCTATGACTCCCAAAATCGCATATTGAAGATAATCTCCTTTCCCATATTTGAAAACTAACAGCATCCCTCCAGTGAAAAGCAAGATAACGCCTATATATATAAGCGGGTTTACCGGATCGTCGACATCTTCACCGAATGCTTGATAATCATCTGGATAGGTCTGAACTACATTGATGGCCAACATATGCGTGATTATCAGCATGCAGATTATAGCAACCGCTGGAAGGTGCTTCCGCTTTATTTCAAACATATCTCACCGCCGGGCCTTTATTTATCTACTACCGTGCCGAAAGCCAGATTTCCCGTAGTATTGTTTATCCTGACCTTTACCTTGTCTCCTTTTGTGGTCCCCGGGACATAGATGGTGTATCCTCCTTTTTTAGCCATACCGTCGCCCTCTCTGCCTATATCCTGTATCATCAATTCGTATACATTGCCTTCTTCTATCCTATCAGATTTTGCTGAACTAGATGATTTGCTCTGTTTTCCCCTAATAGGACCGTGAGCACCACAGGCATCACACTTGATTATATCGACCCTGTCTTCCTTGACTAGCCTCGTATCAGGTCTGCCGCATTCTGGGCATAGAACATATTTTTCGACATAGTCTTCTATCTTGGTCCTTATCTTCCTGGAGTTTATTTTACCTTTGAAGACCACTCTTCCGTTCTCTCTTTCACCTGCGGTCCCTAGTTCTCCTAATAAGAATTTTAGAAACTTTTCTGGCGATCTATTGATCTTATCGGCTATGTCTGTAAAATTTTTGAATATAGTCGTGTTACCTTCTTGGAGGATATCTAGATCAGGTATCTCGAATCTCTCCTGTTCTGATATCTCCTCAGGTATCTTTTCCCTAGCAGTATCTAACAGTTTGTCGTAATCTTGGTAAGATCTATCTTCCTGTGAATCATTCGAATCATCGGACATATTCCCTGATAATCGAGGATGGTTTAAAAAGATATTGGTCTTCTGATTTTCGACAAAGTGTCTAAAAAGCCTTCTTCAGTAGGATAGGATTTTTATAGTCTGAAGATCCTATTTTTTTGGATAAAATGTATGGTAAAGTCATCTTGCCGACCGATGGATCTGACTGTGCGATGAGAGGGGTAAAAGAAGGTCTAGAGTTCGCTGAAAATCTCGGTATAAAGGCGTTTGCCGTTTATGTTATAAATACCTCTGAATTCGACTCACTCCATCATGAGAGCATAAGGGCGTCAGCAAAAAAAGGTCTCAAAGAAAAAGGTAAAAAGGCTCTAGAGGACGTGAAGGAAACCGCTAGAGGTAGAGACATAGACCTAGAAACTAGACTCCTGACTGGCAAACCTTATAAGGAGATAACGAGTACCGCTGAAGAAGGAGACATCATATATATAAGCACTCATGGGATGTCTGGATTTTCCAATTTTTTCTTGGGCAGCACCACAGAGCGTGTGCTGAAGAACAGTAAGGCTACAGTAGCGGTGGTCAGTGGAAGATAAAATAAAAACCGTTTTTATTCTACTTTTTCGGCTTTTTTTCTGCAGGGCGTAGGCAGCTTCATCGAGGCTTTCCTCAGCGCCTCTTTTGCTACATCCACTCGATCATCGACCCATATCTTGATTATCTCTTGGTTCCTATTGACCCTAGCTGCGTTACCGACCTTTTTGCCGAATGCACTTCTCATACCCTCTGATAACCTATCAGCACCAGCACCGGTCGCCTGCTTGTTCTCTCTTAAAACATGATGTGGATAGACCAGTATCTTCGCCTTGAAATTTTCCTCTCCGAAATTTTTAGTCAGTACTCGGGTCAATGTGACTCTTGCAGCTTCCAAAGCCGAGTCCTTGATCTGACATTTTTCCTCCGCGATCAATGTGACAACGTTATCGAAATCTCTAGTCCTGTTGCCCATAGTGAATTGACCCACTCTTACATGTGGAACTCCACCGATATACTCTTTGCGTGTGTAGGGTTGCCCCTTGACCTCTCTGTACATACTTCCTGGTTTTTGTGGCATAGTGTGTAAGATTCAATAACCCGTCTTATTTATAATTTTTCTGTTCTAGACTTTTAGATCTCAACCGGGAAATATCAGAGATCAGAAAAAAAGGCTAGTAATTTTTGGAGGTGTATACGCCTGGTAGAACCTCTGACCATGTCGAAGTCGACCTCACCGAGCTCTACCGCTATCTTCTTCCTCCTTTCTTTGTCCATCGGCAGATTATAGATCTCTTCATGTATCATCTTGAGCACCCTCTCTTCACTGTACCCCTCTTCTATGAGAATATCGTAAAGCTCCTCTCTAACGTCCATGAAGTCGTTTTTCTGGGCTCTTAGAATCAATCCCTTGATATCTCCTCTTTTCGTTTCCTGGACGGCCTCTTTAACAACGCTTTCATCTATCTGCTTTTCGATCGAGGCTGAAACCTGTAAAAGATTGGTGACTTCTCTCAGATTGCCTTTAGATACATGGGCTAAAACGTTGATAGCGTCCTCGTCTATCTGAAAATCCTCTTTTTCCTCGATCCTTCTTATCCACTCTTCAACGTGCTCTTTTGAAATGGGACGGAACCTGAAAAGGGCACATCTTGACTGTAATGGATCGATCATCTTGGATAGCGATCTGCAGGATAGGATGAACCTTATGTTTTCGGAGTAATTCTCCATCAACCTTCTGAAAGCTGCCTGAGCTTGATCGGTCAGATCGTCGGCGTCATCCATATATATGATCCTAAAATCCTTTTCGGTAAGGCTCCTAGATCTCGCTTCATCCTTCACATCTTCTCTTATCGAATCAATACCTCTTTGGTCGGACCTGTTCAACTCGACGAAGTTAGCTTCCCAATTTTCTTGATATATCTCTTTTGCTATAGATAAAGCGGTGGTAGTCTTTCCTACACCTGATTGACCAACGAACATCAGGTGTGGCATGCCTCCGTCGTCAACGTAGGTCTTCAATTTATGTAGGACCTCGTCGTGACCAAGGATGTCTTCCAGGTCATCGGGTCTATATTTTTCGGTCCATTGGTTATCCATCACGATATTAACATGCTCAAGAGGTATTAAAAATATCGGTAATCCTAAAGTTCCGGCAAAAAGAAAATTATAATATTTATATTTTTTTAATCTATTAAGTCATCTTCAACAAACTGAGCTCTCATAAGTTCCTGATAAGGACAGAAGAAGATTTAACTGACCTCCTAAATATATAAAAAGTGGTGCAAGCGATGATCGAATTAATCTGGATAATAGGTATAACGCTTCTCATCGCTGTATTAGCCCTTCTGGGGATAATCACTTTCATACTGAATGAAGATATATTTCAAAAGTTAGTGAAATTACTCGTTACTTTTGCTGCCGGCGCTTTTATCGGTGCTGTTTTCTTCGAATTTTTACCGGAAATATTTCATGAATTAGGTGAACACAACGGTGGACTGATCGGGCCTCTTCTGATAACATCCGGTTTTGTGTTTTTCTTCCTGCTAGAGGAAGTACTACAGTGGCACCACTGTCATAAACCTCCGTGCGATCATAGTACCCAGGAAGGGAAAGAAGCTTTCAGTTATCTGATACTGATCTCGAACGCCATACACAATTTCGTTGACGGTTTGATAGTCGGTGCCGCTTTTGTATACGCTATACCTCTTGGTATCACCATTTCGATTGCCGTAGCCGCTCATGAGATACCGCAGGAACTGGGCAACTTCGGTATCTTAGTTTATGGTGGCTGGAAAAAAATGAAAGCGCTTCTAGTGAACCTGGGCGCCTCCTTGATGATCGTCCCGGGTGGAATAGCCGCATATTTCGCCCGGGATCTGATCGAACCGATTTATCTGATCGGTTTCGCCGCAGGAAGTTTTCTATACATCGGAGCCGCAGATCTCATACCAGAGATCCACGGTGAGGCAGACCTGAAAAAGAGCATTATGACTATAATCATATTCCTTTTAGGATTATCAGTGATAGTATTGGTGGAGATGCTGATGCCTCATCATCATTAGAAAATATATCTATCTGAAGTTCAATCTCTAGATTCCAAAAGAGAAAAGCGTTTTTTATACCAATGGCAATCGTAAAGGTCCTCTGGATCAGCATCTTCCTCTGGATCGATGCATTTGCCGCACTCACAGTCAAGTTTTTCTTCGTACTTATCTCGGATCCTCTCCAACAACCTAGAACTCACAAAGTTCTCTATCTTTGAAGATTCTTCACAGGCTTCTTCAGGGTCCATGTCGAGAGATTTTTTGAAAAAGACTTCTATCGCATGGTGTTTACTTATATCGTTTTTGATAGACTCAACAGCATCCTCGTTCAACAATATACCTTTGTTCTTTAGATATTCACCATAACCCAGTTTTTCTATCTTTCTATTTTTTTGTAACGCACCTGCTCTAGAGATACCCATAAGTTGGGAAAGTTTTGAAGGTCCGATAGGTTCTTCGTGAGCACCCAAGAAAAAAAGCGCTCTCAGATACTCTCTGTCCCTTTTGGTCTCGTTTATTTTATCCATATCGTTTAGTCATGCTCGAAATATATATAAAAGGATTATGGGGTTTTTTGTGTTTTTACGATCGATAGGATTCATAAAGAAGTGCTTTGTTCCTTTGGGGCTAATGATCTCCTTCGCTGATTGACCAATAAAAAATATCGGATCATGTAGGAACTTTTAAGATGGTGATAACACCCTTTTGAACAAAAACTTTAAATCCTATATATAACAGTATTATATTTTGATGGAGCGAGACTTTCTTTATGGACGTTTAATTTTGACGGTGTTCGTTTCTGTTATCTTAGTGACAACAGTTTTCGCTCTCAATACCTCGGAGGTTGAGGAGGAGACTGAAGATCTTTTAACTGGTGAGATCCCAGAGATCGATAGAGAACAACCCGACGATCACAGAACCGCAATCTTCGGGGTTTGGTGTTTTTGGGGTCCTGATTCAAGTGTTGGAGTTTTAGATGGGGTGATCCGAACAAGGGTAGGATATTGGGAAGTCAAAGATTCTACTCACGATGAATCAGGTATCATAAGAGAGGCACTCAAAGTGGATTATGATCCGGAAAAGGTTTCTTACATGGAGATCTATCAGAGGGTGTTCGAAACGGGACAGTATAAGGAATTACATCCTTTCGGTGAATTCGTTTTGGCCGACATCAATCAACAGAGCTTTCGTCTCGGACAGTATGAAGATCTTAATGATGGCTACCAAGAATTATACCCTGAGTTACAAGATTTCATAAATTCGACTGCGATCGCTAGGACCAACGGATATCTATTTGGACACGGTGAACTCGATTCGATACAAGATTTAGAAGGTTTAGGTCTTACTCAAAGAGGTATGGAAAAAGTTTACGAGGTCTGGGAATCAAGACAGGATAGTTCATGAGGTTGAAATATTTTTATAGTCGATCTCTAGATCCGTTTTCCTGAATATTGTAATATTTTGGTCTCTATTATTTCGTTATAAGAGTATCTCAGCAAGAGGGCGTTCTTGGTGGCTAGGCGATCTGAAGGAGAACCTATATCCTCCATTATAGATACCGATGATATCCTGTATCATGGGTTCTCCTGCTCTTCTATCACTCTTCAAGAAAGGAAAGAGGTGATGAAAAGGCCATCTCTCGATCTTTAAAATTCTATGGATCGAACAGAACAAAAATACTATTAAGCTGTAGATAGGTTATCTATTCAGGGAGGTCGAGATGAGAGGAGGTTCGGATGAGCATATACCCATTTCTGAATTGAACGAGATATTACGCTCAATATTAGAAAAAAAAGATGACATCCAGGTCAGGAAAGACATAGATTCCATAGTAATAGAAAAGGGAAATAAGTCATTCCAAATCAACGAAGACGGGACGATCCAAGGTTCCATGCCGCTGCACAGTTTTCATACTCATAGTGCGACCAGTCTGACCATAGGCAGCGAAGACATCGAAGTACATTACGAGAACGGAACTCATGTATTTTTTATCTAGAGTAGACCTGATAGATCATAAATCCACCGATGGATCAACATCTGATAGATAAATCATTTCAAATCACTCGTACTTTTCACATGAACGATGATTTACTTCACCTTTCAAACAAATCTTCTATCAACATATATAACTACACCTCTAAAAAGATAGAAGATCGCAGATCTCTTTTTTTAGAATCAAACCATCTTTACTAATGCGATCAGAACCGTTATTATCCCGATACCCAACAAGAGAAGCCCCTGCAAAAAATACGGTCTTGTATCTTCACTCACTCCAGCTGTTCCCCAGCTGGGTTCTGAACCTTCTTCACCTGCAGGTTCAGTAATAGTCATAAAAGCAGCGCCTGCGATCACCAGTATTATCCCGATTGTGATAACGATAGTCTTCTTTTCCATAGGCATTTTAAGCACTTTGATGATAAAAATCTTATCCCGATTTTGTAAAGATATCATCCGAAGGACTGGAGAGATTATTTATAATAAAGTGCACCCTCTTATCAGTAATCCTTGATCAAAAAGGTGATATGATGTTGTTGATCGAAAATGCTGAGATATATGGACCGGAACATAAAGGCACGAAAGATATACTTATCTGTGGTGAAAAAATCCACCTGATAAAAGAAGAGATTAATTCCGACAGATTAACCGATTTCAGAGATCTTGAAATGATAGATGCTTCTGAATTAATAGCGATACCTGGTTTTATAGACCATCATGTTCACTTCAATGGAGCAGGTGGTGAGGGCGGTCCGAAAAACAGGACACCTCCTCTCCAATTGAGTGATTTGACTCGAAGTGGCATAACTTCAGCTGTAGGGCTCCTCGGTGCAGATGGTATAACTAGATCGTTAAAAGACCTATTGATGAAAGCTAGAGCTTTAGATGATGAGGGTATAAGCACTTGGATATATACTGGAGCCTATCAGATACCTTCACCAACGATCACTGAAGACGTGATCACTGATATCATCACTGTAGATAAAGTCATAGGGGTGAAGATAGCCGTTTCTGATCATCGGTCATCTCATCCAACTGTTGAAGACTTGAGAAAGATAGTTTCGGATGCAAGGATAGGAGGTATGTTAGCTGGTGATGCTGGAATAGTGAAAGTCCATGTAGGAGATGAAGACAGCGGTCTCGACCCTTTGATCGAAGCTGTTGAAGATACTGACATACCTATAGAACAGTGGGCGCCAACTCATATCAACAGGAACAAAAGATTGCTAAAACAGTCTATAGAATTCGCTGAAAAAGGAGGCTTTGTAGATATAACCGTCGGTGAACCTTCGGATGATGCAAATAGTGGTCCCAGCAGTGATATAAAATACCTTTTAGAACGAGGAGTCCCTATCGAAAAGATAAAGATGAGCACAGATGCTGGAGGAAGTCTGCCAGAATTCGACGATAAGGGTGAATTGGTCGGAATGAGGTCTGCTTCACCAGTTCATCTTAAAGAGGTATTCAAAAACTTGGTGAAAGAAGACGGTGTATCAATCGAAGATGCTGTTAGGATGACTTCTACCAATATCGCCGAACAACTCCGATTCGCAGATAAAGGTGAAATATCTGCAGGGAAGGATGCGGATATACTTCTGCTGGATGAGGGAACGCTTGAGATCGACCACGTTATCGCTAAAGGAGATGTTGTGGTCCAAAAAGGGCAGACGGTACGATATGGAACTTATGAATAGGATCTCGCTTTACTTAGAAAATAGTAGATAACCATAAAGCATTATCAGGCCTGAGAAAGTAATCACGAGAGGAACCATTATCCGGGGATCTATACCCATGTGGGCCCTGAAAAAGAAGGCGACTTCGGCCTGGGTGAAGAGAAGTATCAGCCACATCCCCACTATCAAACTTATAAGTCCTTTTTTTTCCTGTTCTTCCATCATATCGCTATCTTTCATGATTTCCCTCTTATCATCATCTTTTTATCTTTTCCAACCGTCGAGATAATACAAATATCTTGTTTTCGATCCTTTTAGGCACTAACATCATAAATACCGTGGGCACCAAAATAAGTATCGGCATCGACATAAATAAGATATTGCTGAAACTTTGTTGTACTGTGGCTTTCACCCTTACATATGTATCGTTTTCATCAACTGTGTAGCTGGCCGATGTCGTATCTCTTTCTACAGAGACGTGATCTTCTCCTTCAAGATAATGGTTTTTTTGATTAGTTATGAATTGGATATCTGCTTCCTTATCTGTTCTAACGTGAATCGTTTCGTTCTCGACTTCGATGTCCATCTCTGCGGGAGAGGTATGAACCCGAGGCCATCCACCGACGGCAAAGAATTCACCTTTTTTAAGGCCGTCCAAAACATCCGCATAGTTCATCTCATCTTCAGATTTTTCGGAAACAAGTTCGATCCAACCACCTTCTTGAACACGCTGATGAGTATCCGAACTGGCTATAAGTAGAGGTTTATGATCTGTTTCAGTCAAAATATAATCAGCATGATCCTCCGCTAAGCTGTACGCGTTGGATGTGAATATCTCTATACCATCCCAATTATCATAGTTTTCATACGTTGAATAAGGTATCGGTTCCACCGTTTGAGGATGAGCCCAAAATGTAAGACCATCCTCTTCGTAAGCCCGGTCTATCTGTTCCTGCCGCCTGTCTTCGCCATCAAAAGCGATCGAGTCAATCCCTATTCCGAGCATATGATATCCCGTTGTGTATTCTACTCCTGGGATATGTATTATATCGTGACCTCCGGGATCTTCTAAACTAGCCTCATATTTTTCACAATCGTGATCTGTGATAGATAATGCTAGATAGTCCTCGTTTTCATGGAATCTCATCAGTTCTGAAGGTCTAAAACTTCCGTCGCTGTCAGTCGTATGGGCGTGAAGCTGGACTTTATGTCTGTTTTCATATGTCCCGTTGTAAGGTGAATCGATTTCTATACCCTCATCTCCGATCTCGATATAAATCGGATTGCTCCATGACCAAACTCCGCTACTCTCTCCTGCGGTGGATATAGGCATTGCTATGGCCACCAATATGAAAGCTACGATAGCACTGACCAATTTCACTTTGATCTCTTTATCCAATAGATGATCCCTCTCTAACAGTACAATATTTGTTGATATAGTTATGATAAATAATTAAGTCTTTTGTTCGCCAAGATCATATTCACTAGCTTTTCTGAACAATACCAACTATGTTTACGGATTTCGATTTGGATCGATAGGTTCGATGGATCGCATTCGAAGGAGATGGTATATGATCACGAATATCCGAAACCTTATTACTATACCAAAACTTTTTATTTGCGAATATCATTATATGTTCTTGAACGGTGAAAAATTTGGAGGTAAGTATCATAGGAGCGGGTTTTGGAGGGCTAGCTTCTGCAGCTTTGTTAGCAGAGAATGGACATGACGTTACTGTTTTCGAGAAGAACGATCAGGTCGGTGGTAGGGCTCGGGCTCATAAAGATCAAGGGTTTCAGTTCGATATGGGGCCTTCTTGGTACCTCATGCCGGACGTTTTTGAGGAGTTCTATCAAAATTTCGATAAGACGCCTGAAGATTTTTTCGAACTTACTAGATTAGATCCTTCCTACAGGATATTTTTCAGTGATGAAAGAGTTCTAGATGTGCATGCTGACTTGGAGAAGAATTACGAGTTATTCGATAGTTTTGAAGAGGATGGTGGGGAAAAACTGAAGGATTATCTTCAGGAGGCGAAGAATAAATATGATCTATCGATGGGCGGCATGATATACGAGGATTACGATTCGATATTTGACTTTTTCAACCTTAAACTGTTAAGAGGAGGCTCAAAATTAGACATCTTTAGAAATTTGGACAGTTTGGTCACTAAAAAATTTGACAGCGAGGAGGCTAGAAAGATATTGGAATATTCCATAGGCTTTCTAGGTGGATCCCCCAAGATAACTCCGGCGATCTATCAACTCATGTCCTATGTTGATTTCATAAAAGGCGTATGGTTTCCAGAGGGGGGTATGAAAGCTGTAGTGGACTCTATCAAGGAGATCGCTGAGGATAACGGAGCTATTTTCAGGATGAACCATGAAGTCGAAGAGATACAGGTTAAAAATGGTGAGGCCGTGGCTATACAAACAGACCAAGGCGGCTATTTCACTGAATTAGTTGTGGTTAATGCTGACTACCCACATTCAGAGTTAGATCTTTTAGATAAAAACTATAGGACCTATGACAAGAAATTCTGGGAAAAAAAAGACTTCGCGCCTTCGGCATTTGTCGCCTATGTTGGCATTGATACGCAGATAGATGAGTTAGAGCACCATACCCTTTTCCTAGATAAAGACTGGGGCGAAAATTTTGACCAGATATTTGATAGCGAGGATCCAAGATGGCCTGAGGATCCTTCATACTATGTCAATGTTCCTTCAAAAACCGTTCCAGAGATGGCTCCCGAAGGCTCTGAAACTCTTTTCATACTTGTGCCACTGGCTCCGGGATTGGAAGATACAGAGGAGGACAGAGAAAAGTTCTACGATAAGATAATGTCCGATCTTGAGGACAAAGTCGGGAAAGATATAAGAGATCATGAAGTTACAAGACGCATATTCGCGGTCAACGATTTCAGAGAAGATTACAATGCTTATAAGGGGACTGCTTTGAGTCTGGTACATACACTAAGACAGACCGCGTTCTGGCGTCCGAGGCACAAGAGCAAAAAGGTAGAAAATCTATATTACACGGGACAGTACACCCATCCTGGGATCGGTGTTCCCATGACGCTTATATCATCCCAGATCGTGGCAAATAATATAGAAGAATATGGTGGTGATCAAGATTGAATGTGAACATAAAACTGATGAACGAGATATTCAAAAAAGGAGGTAAGACTTACTATTATAGTAGTATGTTCTTCCCTAAGGATATACGAAAAGACGTTTCGATACTCTACAGTTTCGTACGAACAGCCGATGACTTCGTAGATGATATACCACAGCAGGAGCAGGAATTCTATGAATTCAAGAGTACCTATGAGATGGCACTTTCAACTGGAGAGAACTCCGGAGATGAAGTGATAGATGCATTCATAGACCTGATGCAGCGACAGGGATTTGATGAAGATTGGACAGACGCCTTTTTGCATTCCATGGAGATGGACCTCGTAAAGAGTGAATATGAGACGTTGAAAGATCTGAAGGAATACTTGTACGGTTCTGCTGAGGTCATAGGACTGATGATGGCTAAAATACTAAAACTTCCAGAAGAATCTTACAGACCGGCTAGACATCTAGGAAGGGCTATGCAGTATGCTAATTTCATCAGAGATATAGAAGAAGATATTGAACTAGATCGACAGTACTTTCCAACGGAGGATCTGAAAAAACACGGTCTGAGTTCGCTGCGCTTGTCCGAGACACGTAATAAAAAAGACAGTTTCTCCCAGTTCATCCACGAACAGGTGAGCAGATACGAGAGATGGCAGGAAGTAGCTGAAGAAGGGTTTCGATTCATCCCAAAAAGGTATCTGATCCCTATAAAGACCGCTTCAGATATGTATAAATGGACGGCTAGAGGCATCAGAAGAAGTCCATTCAGAGTCTACGATGAAAAATTAAAACCTTCTAAATTAAGGATAGTGTTGAAAGGGATCTTCAACTCCATTTACCCACAAAAGGCGATAGGAAGAACTTGAAACAACTGGAATTAGCCATGTTGGATAAAATAAGATATGCATTCGAAGTGTCTCGATTCCGGTTCTGGATCTATACCGGTGGAACCTTTGTGATAGGATATACACTCGGTGCAGAAACGATATCGGACTTTTATAATTTTGAATACTATATATATTTACTATATTTTTTCTTTCTAGCCAATGTTTTCATCTATGGTGTGAACGATCTTTTCGATCTATCGACCGATAAAGAGAACCCCAAAAAAGATGAGAAGGAACATAGGCTGGCTGAAAAAAAGATATCGGAGTTAAAAAAGATATTGATAGCGGTGGTCATCATAAGCTCTTTATTCATCATACTCCAGAACAGTTGGATGGAAAGAGCCGTCTTCTCGAGTTTTCTCTTTCTATCATATTTTTACAGTGCTAGACCTCTCAGATTCAAGTCCAAACCTATCTTAGATTTCTCCTCTAATATGCTGTATATCATACCGGGTATCTTTGCCTACATATTGGCCTCGTCTACATTCCCTCCATACCTTATTGTTATAGCAGGTTTCTTTCATATATCCGCGATGCATATTTTCTCTGCTGTTCCCGATATAAGATATGATAAAAAGGCCGGTATCAACACAACTCCGGTCATGATAGGAAAGAGAGCATCTCTTGTTTTATGCTTTTTATTTTGGTCTCTACTCTCCTCGATAACCATCTATCTTGCTAGATTTCATCCTCTGAGTTTTTTAATATTGATATACCCGTCTGTACCTATCCTTATTTTGGCTCATGAAAAAGCAAAGATCGAAAGAGTTTATTGGTTTCTACCCTATATAAATACGAGTTTAGGTGGACTATTATTCATGGCTTTAGTTATCGAAACTATCCTGTGAGATCAGAATTATCGAGTTAACCGCCGATATATTTATAATATAACTCTGTTATTCAATGATTGATAATATGGGTGAAAATGAATCTAACTTGAATACATACAAGGCGAAGCTTGAAAAAGACGAAGGTTTCAGATCTATAGCAAAGATAAGAGACTTCACTATAACTATCGACGAACCTGAAGGATTAGGTGGATCTAACACTGGACCGAATCCCGTAGAAGTTCTTCTGGCCTCCTTGGGAGGATGTTTAGATTTCACGGGTACTATCGTAGCTGACCAGATGGGATATGAACTCGAAGATTTCAAGTTGGAGGTCGAAGGAGACCTTGATCCTAGAGGAGTTCTCGGAAAAGCCGAAGTACCGATCGGATTTCAGGAGATAAGAGTTCACGTCCATAATATCGAAGGTGTTCCTGAAGAAAAAATATCTGAATTCATTGAAGAGATACAGGAAAGATGCCCTGTGGACAACACTCTAGTAGAGGGTGTCGATATCGAAGTCACTCGATGAATTCATACAAATACGAATATCGTCTGACAAACGCGGCTCTAACACATGCTCCAAAAATATATAATAACTTCTCATTCATTATCAAGAATATGTATAGAAGAGTTGTGTTACCGACCGACGGTTCTGACCTGTCGATGCAGGGCGTTAAAGAAGGTTTAAAGCTGGCGAAAACATTAGATATCCCTGCTACAGCTATCTATGTCATAGAGATTGGTGATATACGGATATCTGATAAAGTTCGAGAGAGTCTGAAGAAGACTGCTGAAAGAGCACTCGCACAGGTTGAAAATGCCGCCAACGAGATGGGTGTAGAACTAGAAACCGAGACCTTTAAAGGCACTCCTTACGAGGAGATATGTGATTTTGCAGAGGATGATGATGTTATATACATATCATCACACGGGATGTCGGGTTTCAGAGAGATATTTATGGGTAGCACAACAAACAGGATATTGAAGCACGCGGTATGTACCGTTTCGGTTGTCAAAGGTAAACCTGGAAAAGTAGAAGATGAATAGTGATATAACTTCTGTAGATCGTCCGACGAAAACCTCGTCGAAAAGCGATCGAAGACAATTTGTCTGACAAAAATGATCGCATTTTTTTCTACTTTTTTCCGCATATACATTTAAAAAATACGCCTATTTTCCATTACTGGTTTTGTTTTTAAAATCTTTATAAATACTATTTTCAACAGTATTTTTACCGTCATATAACATCCAAAAATATTTAATATGTCTTACATGGGTGTTAAATTCAGGTGCGATTAGATGAAGTACAAAACCCGAACTATCCCTATATTGTTAATAGCCCTTTTCTTAGTTGTATCGATCGGACTCGTCGGTTATACAGGATCGGCGGAAGTGATGGACGAGGATGTCGAGTTTGAGCTCGAGGATTGGGATCTGAGCCAAGAATTGGTACAACCAGGAGAAGAATTAGAGATAGAAGGTTATGTTACTAACCAGGACGATGAAGAAGGTACTGATGTAGCAGTCGTCCTTTACATCGACGGTGATGAAGTAAAAACTCAAGATCCTTTTGTTGGACCAGAGCAGTCTGAATTAGTAAATTTCACTCACTCTGAAGAGGAAGAGGGAACTTACACCGTAGAAGTCGAATTGAGAGGCTATGATGAGAGATGGGATGGAGGCGAATTCAGGGTAGAATTGGTGACTCGCGTTGAGATCGAACCCGAAGTGGATCAAACAGTTGAGGCGGGTCAAGAAAGAGGATTTACTGCTGAAGCCTACGATGAATATGACAATTTGATAACCGACGATGTGACACTTTTTGATTGGGATAATATCGAGGATGTCGATGATGGAGCAGCGATATTCTA
>JAFDTP010000179.1 GCA_019594195.1 Thermoplasmata archaeon | reverse complement strand
GAAGAAGAGATATTCGAAGAAACTGACGAGGAATTCTCTGAAGAAAAGTAAATCTTTGGGAATCTAAAAACCCATTTTTTCTTTTTTAATTTGTTATCGTACCAGATGACTTCCATCACAAGAATTTGAGGAATTTAGACTAGGCAGACCTTCTCTGCAGGTAGCAAAAGGAATACTATGTTCTTCACATGCTTCCTGTACCTTCTTCAATATCTCCATACGCGTAATTCGTGGAAGATAATGGCTATTGTCTATTTTTTCCCCCTTTTCAAAATAAAGTTCTTTTAGACTCTGAGCAAACTCTGGAAAGGCGAGTTCGAATCTATTCCAACTATCACTCCTAGCTTTAAATGTGCTGGAAACTATATGCTCTGCACCTGCTTCACTAGCTTTCTCTACGAGGTGAGGTATCTCGTCTTCTGTGAGTTCTGGGAATATTGGATCGAATCGAATCCCCACAGGGATACCTTCTTCCAGCAGAGTTTCAACTAAATCCAATCTTCTTTGACTCGTTGGAGCATCGGGTTCCAATTTTTCCTTTACCTCGTTTTTCAGGGTACATATACTGATTGTGACTGCCGATTCCATCTTCTTCAAGATATCGATGTCTCTTTTCAGATGAACACCTTTGGTCACGATCAGGACTTTCATTTCTTCCTTTCTTAGAACCTTCAAAACTCTTCTAGTGTCTTCGAATTCCTTATCAATCGGAAGGTAAGGGTCGGATGAATTAGAAAGAGAGATGAGAGAACCCGTAGGCATCTTTTGGAGATCCTTTTCAACTCTACTGACTATGTCCTTTTTCCTCCTAGGTTGAAAAAAATCTGGAATATAAGTCGAATAACAATAGATGCATCTATGACCGCAGCCGGTATAAGGATTCAGAGAGTATTTTTCGGGACAGGTACACATATCGCTGTCCCACGGATCGAATTCATTTATTACATCCATCGTCTGAAATTACAGAAGGAGTGTATTATAAAGTCTACTTTTAGTCACCTCTCTTTTCAAGACTTATATGGATTTAGTGAACTAATAAATTTTGATGGCAAATCTAGAAAAGATCGCTCATCTCGCCGAAGAGAGCGAATTCGATGTTTCTACTCCTAGAAATAATTGGGATGAATTGAATTTGAATAAGTTGCAAGCACTCGGTGCGGGAACAAAACACGACGTATGCGCCTCAACCGCTACGTCTAGGGTAGTCAAGGGCCTTCAAAGGATCGGTAACACCTCTAGAGGAGGTATCTGCCACTCATTCACTCCTGATGGAAGATGTGTCAGTTTATTCAAAACTCTGTTCACCAACAAGTGCTCCCACGACTGCAGTTACTGTCCGAACTCGGACGATGGTTCAACCAAAGGTAAAACTTACTCTTACACACCTAGAGAACTAGCGGATATAACCCTCTCGCTTTATCACGGCAACTACGTAGAAGGTTTGTTCCTGAGTTCTGGAACTGGAAAAGACGAAGATATGATAATGGAAAAATTGATCGAAACTGTTCGTATTCTGAGAGAAGAATACAAGTATAAAGGATATATCCATCTTAAGATCTTACCTGGAACGAATAAGGATTACATCAAGAGAAGTTTAGAGTATGCAGACAGACTCAGTTTAAATATCGAATCCTGCTCTAAAAGCAGGCTCCATGAGGTGAGTTCAACAAAGCATTACGATTACGACATACTCCGGAGACAGCGCTACATAAGGGATCTGATGGATAAAATGGATCTTCCCGCGGGACACACTACTCAAACGATAGTCGGTGGAGCTGGAGAAAATGACAAAGAGATATTTGAAAGCATGATAAGAGAATATAGAAGGATGGACATCAAAAGGATGTATTACTCCTCTTTCAAACCGGTTGAAGGCACTCCTTTCGAGGATAGAGTAGAAATTCCTAATTCAAGAGAAAATAGGCTGTATCAAACTGACTGGCTTTTCAGAGTCTACGATTTAAAACCAAGCGAGATAACTCTAGCTTTTGACGAAAATGGTTTTCTTCCAGACGGAGATCCAAAGATGGAAATAGCGAATAAAAAATTAGATGGGCCCATAGATCCTAACGAAGCGACATACGAAAGATTGATCAGAGTTCCGGGTAT
>JAFDTP010000099.1 GCA_019594195.1 Thermoplasmata archaeon | reverse complement strand
GAATAAAGCCATCACAGGCCAGAACCAAACAGGCAGAGGTTCAGTCCACTGCCATCCTATCATGATTTCATAGGCGCCGATAAAAGAGAATATTACAGTTATAGAGCCTAATATCAGGAACATCCATTTAGAGAATACTTTCTCAGTATATTTCTCATAACCAAATTGGTTCTCACTTTTACCAATAGAATCTTGAACTAACGACTCATTTACATTTTTAGTTTTCATGATTACCCTCCTCTCTATTCAACATCAGTCCACATCTTTATTTAAAGCTATGTTCAAAAGGAGATTGAAATTCCGGAACATCTCTTTAGGAAGTGTCAAGTCACTAAGCATAAGATCTAGTTTCACTAGTGAAAGTTTATTTTAATCCTTCCTCTATCTCCTCCAAAGAGAATAAGTCTAGTTCATCTCCGGCATTTGATATAAGTCCATCAGTAAAACCCGATCTAGAAAACAGAACGTATTTTTCTTCTCTTTCTTCTTTTTTCCACCGAACTTCATTAGCTTTTTCTTTCAGATCATTTAAAAGATCGTATCCTACTCTATTTTTAGACCACTTGCACTCTCCAAGTAATATCCTATCTTCTCTTTCGTTGAGAGCTACGACATCTATCTCATATTGCCCAAACCACCATCTGCCTACCTTATGATAATCGTAGTGATCCCAAACTTGTTCGATGCATATATCTTCGAAGGTTTTTGAGGCGTATTCGTCGAGAGAAGACATTATGTCTTCTGTTAGAACTTTTTCTGGTGATTCCTCGATCCAAGATCTCTTCGGCTCGATGAATTGGAACCAGAAGCGAAAAAAGTTATCATTGATCCTGTAGATAGATCTCTTCGACTTTTTCTCTTCAGCGGTGATAGGGATCTCTCTTTTGACCAGACGTAGTCTGCGGAGTTTTCTCAAATACTTTGAAAGAGGCCCTGGATCGATACCGGTCGAGTTCGCTATCTCGTTAGGCCTTGTATGACCACGAGCTAAAGCTTCTAAGATACTCATATATCGGTTTGGGTTCCTCAATTCACTTCTCAGAAGGAATCCTGGTTCTTCATGCATAAAAGAAGTTTTATCGATTATCTCTTTTCTGATATTTTGCTTAAGACTCCGTCCATAATCGAATTTTAACAGATACATGGGAGTTCCCCCAGTAACGGAGAAAGAGCGAACCGCATCTTCTATGGGATAATCGATGACCTGGAAAGCGGTGGAAAAGTCGAATTGATGGAGATCTATCTGTCCGGTCCTCCTGCCGTACAAAGGGCTTTTATGACCCATGACTTCCGATTCCATCACACTTATGCTCGAACCGCACAAAATCAAGGTCGAATCCGATTCTATACCATCTATGATCTCTTGAAGATAGGATAGTATAGAATCGTCGTTGTTGACGAGAAACGGAAATTCATCGATACTGAACACTATCTTTTCTTCTTCTAATTTTGTTTTCAAATAGTCGATCGCCTCACTCCAGTTATCAACATCAGGTTTGCGTTCGTTGAAATGCTCTGAGATGGTTTGAACGAACTTCGATATCTGCATATCTTTAGTGTCCTGAGGAGAGAGAAAATAGATATGGGGCTTGTCCGTTGAAAACTGCTTGATCAACTCTGTCTTTCCGATCCTCCTCCTTCCATATATCACCACGAATTCAAATTCATCAGAACTGTATCTATTTTCCAATGCGTTGAGTTCCTTCGAACGATCGATAAACATCATTATCACGATAATGATTATTACGATAATGACATTTAAGAGTTCGGGTGTGAACTGTAAAGAAAAAATCAACAGAACCATGAAATTATATAGATGATTTGATAAGTGTGGCGATCGGGGTTCTTTTTAGTTTGGTAGAACAGAATTTTATTTATTCCTTAAATTCCTTATTTTCCTTCATCTTTGATCGTGATCATTGCTCGAAATTTGTGAACTCTCACTCCATCTTTTTACTGATGCTCTTCAATTCTTCTAAGATCTCTTTAAGTATCTCAGCGTCCGTTTCGATTTCTTTTCTACCGATGCCAAGACCATCTTCCTCAGACTCCTGAACCCTTTCCAAGATCGTGTCTCTTACCTTTTCCGCATTTTTCACGCCTGGAAGATAACCTTCTGCTCCAAATATAGCTTGATTTTCAGAAGCTGTTCCTGCGGTAAATACATTGAGATTATAGATACCTATCAACTGCTGGATAGGACCTCTATCTATGTCAACGTTCTGTACCCGGTCATAAGGTATCGTTATATCCTTCTTCCAAAGTATACCTCTCTTGATCTCTATACCGTCTTTTTGAACTTGAAACATATATCTATTGTAAAACATCACTATCCAGCTAACCAATAAAATAAGAAGTATCACACCGGCTCCAATAGATATCAACAAACTATTGGTCATCGTAAATTCCACACCAAAATAGAGTATGAGTCCTAGAATGACCGTTATTATCAAGATAATGATGAATCCACTTATGAACCAAACCCACTTGACTTTAGAATCTAAATTCTGCCAATCCTTCCCTACCATGAATTTGTATATCACTGAGAAATATTTATGTCTTTTGGAGATAGCTATGAGTTCATGTTAGTGTGAACTCAAGTGGCGATCGATGGTTTTCATAACTTTTTCAGGATCTTTAGTGGAAAATACAACTTCTCTTATCCATCCCTTATTCAATGAAACTACGACTTTAGGACCTCCTACAACGTTATAGACACTCCTCCATCTTCCACCGACTCGTGTTATCCGTAAACCCCAGCCGCCATATCGCAAAGCGGAAGTTTCATCGAGATATGAATCTTCGACTCTGTTCCAAGAGATCCTCTTCTTGAATATGCCGTATCCTATAAGGATGCCTTCCGGGTCGATCTTGATGGTAAGTATACCGAAGTTTATAGTGACAGCGAGCAGGAATACAGCCATAACGAGCCAGAACCAATCGGGTGCAGGATCAGTACCTATAGGACCTTCAGATATCTGATAGAGATAGAGAAAGAACAATATCACTGTTATAACAGATAGAAGCAGCGTAGACCATTTAGAGAACAGTTTTTCTTCGTAAGTATCTTCATCAGAAAACTTCATCGATCTATCTCGTCTTTTGAGACTTTTAACGAATATGCTCACCGAAATCAGTACGACCAGTATCAACAGGAAGAGAAGCCAAGGGATATAGATATGAACCCCGTTCAGTTCGAACTGCCATACCCACGGCTTTTCGGCTAAAGGACCGAGTAATCTAGATGATCCAGGTAAGATCAGGTTGACCAATGCATTAATAGATAATATGAGTATGAGGGTGGCCAACAGCCAGTAGTACCAGACCTTTCTGATTTTTTCACCGATAGTCAATCTACTCACCTCGAGTGTTATATGAAAAAGAATATTTTACTTTTTGTGTGTTAATTAAAGGCTAGTTGATCACCCTCAAAGGGACCCTCCCTCCCCTTATCGATTATATTATCCTTGTTGTATAAGTAACATTGTTTAAACAGTAAAGAAAAAAAAGTACATTTCTAGGTAAAGATGTCCTTTTTTTCACCGAACGGATTAAAAAAGCGGAACACGATCAGAACGCCAAGATCAACTCAAACTCTCATCTTTTCTTTCAACAGCTCGTCTTTCCAATTCTTGAAGTACTCTATATCGTAGAACATCCGGGTTTTCAAACAGTCGAAATATTCTTTAGACTTTAGTTCTTTCCTCATGTCTTTGATCTCGTCGAGACTATTACCCCATATCTTGATCATTACTTTGTCCGGATGATTGCTCGCCTTTTCTACTTCGAAGACATTGGGATAGTATCTGTTCTTGATCTCGGAAAGGATCTTATCCCTTACTCCCTTATCGATCCCACAGTGCATCAAACCTATGAAATCGTCTGAATAGATAGGATACCACTTTATGGAATAGCCTATCGCATTCGCTTCTTCCATTCGATCTATACGTCTTCGAACGGTCTTGGTCGAAACACCGATCTCATCGCCGACTTCAGAAAGTGCCTTCCTCGAATCCTGTCTAAGAGAATTTATTATCTCGTAATCCGTTCTCTTAAGTTCAAAATCATCTTGTACATCTTTTTTGTGAAATGAAGGCAGAAAAATTTCGGGATCTTCTATCTCCGCTACATCTGGAACACATTCTACATAATCACTCATCTTAGATAGATCTTGTAGAGTTCCGTGTATGTAAAGATAATCGTCGCTGGTTGAGAACATCTTGTAGGTGTTTTTGTCCTGAGATAGTTCTTTTAGAACATCTTCCATGTTCTCTGCTCTAGATTCTCCATGTATCAATATCTTCAGGCTCTCCTTGATAGCTCCGTCACCGAACATCGCACAGAAACCATCGATTATACCGCTCTCTTTGAGCTTAGATACCCGGCTGTGCACCGCGTTCACCGAAAGTCCAACTTCATCCGCTAGTTCCCTGTAAGGGATGCGTGAATTCTCACGTAGAAGCAAGCACAACCTGAAATCTATCTCGTCCATCAATCTTATGATATAATGAAATGATAAAGGTTTTTTGATAGGTGTCAATAAAAAATATGCAACTCCATGGATAACCATCTATCAGTGGCTAACTATCTGAGTTTTTTAAAATTTTTTTAACATTTAAATATTCTTCCTCGAGTTCGCTCTCCTTAATACTCTTTTCGCAGATGACAGTGTTATCACTCTCGCACCTGAGTGAATAACCCGATTTCTGGAATTCTTCAAATATGTCAAGTTTGGATCTCAATTTTTCGATTTCGACTCCACTTTCTTCTCTACAGAGTGATATCACGGCTTCTAAGAAGAATTTGGGTTTTTTTGACGAGACAGCTCTTATCCCTGCTCCTACCCTGTACTCTTTACTTCTTTCTAAAGTTTCATATGCCTCACCGAGTTCGGTTACGTTTGCCTTTTTCTTAAGTCGAGAAGTATCTATACGTGAGTTTATCGCTTTCATCTCTTCACCCTGTACTTCTAATGATAAAGGTCTATTTGAACTGATGTTCTGTCGATGGTCTAAAAAAGATCATGATCTGTTATCCGATCAACTCGATTTTTAGAGAGGAAGTTGACGAAACGGACAATCGTGTTTTTCTTTACCTCTTGAAGATCTTGAACCACAAGGTCAATTTATGTATTCATTCAAAAAATTTGATTAATAAATAGGTTATATCTAAATCACGTCTCACCGGCTCACATCTAAGGTTTAGAACTCTAGGTACCGTTCTAGTCATAGTCGAAAACATAGCTAATTTTATCGTGGATTATGGACAGAAATAAAATGGGCATGTCTAGCCGGGATAGTCTTTGCTGTGATAGGTCTATTGAACATCGTATTGGGAAACATAGTGAGCAAAATGATATTGTTCTATCTTTTCAAGGAAGAAGTGAGAGAATACTTCAGGTGAAGGATCCAGTAGAGTTCAAATGCATTTCCTTTAGATGTTAAAAATTTATATAAACGAGCCGGTTTCTATCTTGGATATGGAGACGATAATCCTCCTCCTTCTAGTCAGCACTTTCATCGCATCGATGTTCGGATCATTCACGGGTTTCGGCATATCTACGGTCCTGATCCCTATCTTCCTGCTGTTCTTTCCGCCGCCGGTCACTCTGTTGATAGTCGGTATAATACACTGGTTCAACAATGTTTGGAGGATCACCCTTTTCAGGAAAGGTATGATCTACAAGTTGATACTGTTTTTTGGTGCCCCGGGTATCTTGCTCGCTTACACAGGAGCTAGACTAACAGTTGAGATACCTCACTCGATACT
>JAFDTP010000177.1 GCA_019594195.1 Thermoplasmata archaeon | reverse complement strand
CCTATTATAGATTCATCTCTAGGAACTTTCCTTTAGAATATAAAGACATCGTGATAGGAGCGGAAGATTTTGATTATCTATTGAGTTCGATAGTTCAGTTCCTCGGTAGCAAATTTAGATTTTCTAGTTTCTAATCTACCGCGATTCCTGAATTCATATCTGACGTCGCCGATCTCAGTGTGCATGCCCATCATCTTCAGATCAGAGTCATCGTACTTGTCTCTTATATGGTGGTCGATCTCACTCTCCACTATCGAACTCAATAGATAATCAAAATCTTCCGCTCCTATCACGATGTCTTTATATTCTAAAGGAAAGTTCCTAGAGATGAATCTATAATAGGCCAAGTTAGTATCTATGGTCAAGAAAACGGACTCGCTTGATAAACCGGGATCTTTTTCATTCTGGTAGAGAGCTCTGATCCACGTTTTGAAATCATCCCAATTATCATATTCAACAAAGCCTGAAGAGATCAGGCATTCTTTGTATTCCTTGAAACCCGGTAGCTCGTCTTTATCCCAGTACTCGTCCTTCGAGATGGGTATATCAAAATCACTTTTACCCGTCAATTCGACCTCGTAATTATCCTCCTTTATCTCTACTTTTAGGAGCCTATTTCCAAAATAGGGTTCGATTATATCAAAACTAGAAAGGTCCTCTTCTCTTAACTGATTTAATAATATCATGAGCTCCTTTTTACTCAATATCTCTTCCATCTAAATCCCACCTTCCTCCTCAGATTTTAGATCATGAAGCTTAACCTTGTTGTTCTCTATTGTAGGTAGCGGTCTACCCTCATCTCCTTTAACTTCTAGACAAAAGATGTGATCGAACATATCTGATTTTGATGACATCAGTACTTTGGCAGTGATGTATTTCGAGGCAGAACTGATATCTAATGCTTTTAGACCGTTCTCTTCACCAGAGTTTTCTCCAATTAGGTGTCTGACATCTTCTACCTCAGAAAAAATTTTAGATTTTACCGGACAGTCCAATCCATAGCTTTTTAGGATCTCATGTAGATCCTTCTCCAGATCATCTATAGACTCACTGTGCTCATCTAAAATTATAAGCAGTTCATCAGGCTCAAATTTTTTATTTTTTAGAGCTGTCCAAAGACCATTAAGAGCTGTGCGATTACAATCTCCTACGAGAGCGACGTATCTATCCATCGGTTCTGACCTCTCTACCTCATAAAGGGAGGTGATAAATATTCATTGCCGTTTGATCTCAGTCGGTGGACTCCTTTTGTAAGGAATCACTTTTCTTCTTCAGAACGGGGATGTCTTTCCTTCTAATCTTCTCGCTTTTTTTCTTTTTTAAAACAGGAAGTTCTTCCTTCTTCTTTGAGACTCTTTCATCCATCAATCTCTCTTGGATATCTGTTAATCTTACCCAGACAGCCAAAGCCGAAGGTAACAAAAATACTGCAACGGTGAAGCTGTACGCTATAGCCATAGCCGTTATATAGCCAAACTGAGAAAGTGGAACTATATTCGAAGTCGAAAGTATACCGAAAGCACCGACGGTCGTAGCGGCTGAACCGAAGAGAGCGGAACCGGTGTTCAACACGGTTTCCTGCGAAGCCTCGAATAACTCTTTTCCCTCTTCCAATTCTTCCAAGAATCTATGTGCTATATGAATACTGAAATCAACGCCCATACCCACTGTCAAAGCGGTGATAGTTACTGTGAGGACGTTCAAAGGAACATCTAAGGCGTACATCGTTCCTATTATCCAGATGGTCACTAAACTTACAGGGAAGGTGGTTATAAGACCCAATATCTTGGTCTTTTTCGAGTAGTAAAAGATAAGAGTGAGGATCGTAGCTACTATGATTATAGTAAGGGTTAAAGACTGGATCTGTGTATTCGTTAGTTCTTCCGTCGTCTCTTGATTGACTATGCTGCTGCTGGTAACTTTTGTAGTATATCCTGCGAACCTCAAAGGTTCGGAATCTTCTTCAAGCTGATCCTTCATACTCGCCGCGTTATCAAGATCACGAGTGATCAATTCTTCATTTTCCGTGAAGGTCATTAATGCAGCTTCATAATCGCCATCTTCGTCTCGGCTCAAAACTCTTCTTATAGAATCCCTGCTCTCTGAAGCTTCATAAAGTAGATCAAACAGTTCTTCTATGTTTCTATCAGGTATTTCGTTCCCTTCAGTATCGCTCTCTCTGAACGCCTCCACGATAGTTTCATTATAATGGTCTTG
>JAFDTP010000018.1 GCA_019594195.1 Thermoplasmata archaeon | reverse complement strand
TTGGAGAGATGAGATTGAAGGAATTTGCCAAGAACAACGGGTACGATATATGTAAAAACGGAGATAAGCTCAAGCTCGATAAAAAAGAAAAAAATTCGATCAGCTCTCCGGGGGCATGAAGACAAAGGTAGGTATAGGCATGACATTGATTTCTAACGCAGATCTTCTCTTCTTAGATGAACCAACTACAGGTCTAGATCCACACGCACGGAGAGAGACCTGGAACCTGATTAAAGATCTAAAGAATATGGGGAAAACCGTCTTCCTTACGACCCACTACATGGAAGAAGTAGAGTATCTTTGTGACAGAGCAGGCATATTGATAGACGGTAAGATAGAAGTAATAGATTCCATCGAAAATCTTATAGAACAACATGGAGGAGGCATCAAAGTAAAAATACTAGAGGACGGGGAACCCGTTGAAATAATACACGAAAAAGCGGATGAGGTCCTTGAAGGAGATGAAGGGACCTTGACCGGTATTTTCGACAACAAAAAAGAGGCAAGACAGGCTCTGATAAAATTATTCCAGATCGATTCCAAAGTCGAAGTTCAAGAGGCGGGGATGGATGAAGTTTTCCTCAGATTGGCCGGCGGCAAGATAGATGAGGGAGGTGAACTGGTATGAAACGCGCCTTTTCTCTGTTCGTCTCTCTAACCAAAAACTGGCTCCGCAGTAAGACAGGTGTTTTCTTCTCAATATTATTCCCGATAATGCTTCTTTTGATATTCAGTACCGTATTAGGAGGACAGGAGGCTACAGAGTATACTATTCACGTGCAGAACGATGATCTGGTAGATGGTGAAGAAACCGAACTTTCCAAAGCCTTTATCGAAGCACTGGATAGCTCAGGATCGCTGGAGATCGAAAAGGTCGACGATATCTCTGAACACCGGGAAGAAAGAGCTTTTGGCAACTACCGGGCTTTGCGTATAGAAGAGGGGTTCCATGATAGCGCCATAAACAAGAGTATAGAATTGAGGATGAAAGTCATCCAGGATTCGATGGAAAGGGCAAATGGAAATCTTCCAATCTTCAGTATCGAAGAAAATGTAGAAAACATAATTGATGGGTTAGACGAAGAGAACGTCTCGAATGAGCTAAGAGACAGATATGAAGAAGAAAATTATCGGCTCTCTAGAGACGAAAACTTGTCCTTAGATGTCATACAGAAAGGAGAATCATGGAACTTATATGACGAAGATAAAGGATATGATCATGAGATCAGAAAGGAAAATCAGACTCTGAATATATATTGGAACTTTGATGAGGAAGGAGCACCGAGTGCTGAGATAACACTTATGCTCGATCAGGACGATCAAGCCGCTCCTATCGTAAAAGGAACCGTTATAGGGATCAGAGATTCATTCGATTCACAGATGTTGGGTCTTGAAGAAGGGGACAATACAGTGAACATAACTGAGGAAACTAGGGATGAAAGAGGACTTCAACCAGTTGATTATTATCTGCCCGGTTTCATCGCAGCCTTCATAATGAGCAACGGTATAATAGGAGTGACCTCTAACATATCGGAGTTCAAGAGGAACGGGACTTTGAAGAGACTTACCGCCAGTCCTCTGAAGAAAAGAGATTGGATTTTAGCCAACGTGGGACAGCAAACGGTCATGGCTTTCGGACTGACCGCAGTGATGATCTTGGTCGCAATATTAGTATTTGGAGCACGGGCTTATCCAGGCCCCTTTGCTATCGGGCTCATATTTTTGGGTGCTGTAGCCTTCTGCTCAGTCGGTATCGTTATGGGCGGTCTGATAGAGGACGTAGAAGCTGCGAGTGGGGCCGGAAACGCGATCGCCTTTCCTATGATGTTCCTGTCAGGTGCCTTCATACATGTTGAGAGCTTTCCAGATTATCTACAGATAGTAGCGAGGATGTTACCTCTATACTATTTCCACCAAGGTCTTCGAGAGATTATGATATTACAGAATCCTTCGGATGCCTTGTTTGCTTATCTTGTTATAGGGGTATTCGCTATAATCTTCATCATTTTAGCCATAAAAACGACCAGATGGAAAGACATATAGGTCTGAAAAAAGATACTTGGCAGATAACATGGTCAAGCTGAGGCCGGACAAGATGAACCTTGTTGAAGGTTATGAAGCAAGTCCTACCATATTCAAGAATATGGGGCTATACCTGGACGACCGTTTCGAAAATAAAGATGGTGTTAGATTAAAAGTCGTAGAGAAAGATACGGGAGACTGGTGTGTGGTAACTACAGATGATTGATACAAGTCTATTTTGACTTTTCAGACTGTATCGGCTCACCACAAAAAAATTCCTCACTCTCCGGACAGGGACCTCTTACACAGGGCGCTCCGGCTTCCTCGAATATTATCGGCGCCTCTTCTCTCACCAATTCCAGCATCCTGTTAGCCATATCCCTGATCTCCCACTGCGCTCTTTTACAGCACCTTAAAGAGAAGAAATGCCAGAGTTCTCTAGCGTTCATCGTGACTATGATGTTGCTTTTTGTGGCGTTAGGCAGAACGAATCTCGCATCTTCTAAAGGAACGTCATCTATCTCCTTCAATTCGGTGTACGTATCTTTTACTTCCTCCATCAGATCATCGAACTTCTCTTTAGCTTCATCGTTCTCTTTTATGGTATCCGGCACAACCGGGTCAAAACTCTCTATATCTACGTATCTCTGACTCTGCTGGCTATAAGATGCCAAACGGTGTCTCACCAACTGATGAGTTAGAGTGCGAGAAACTTCCTTGATCGCAAATGTGAATGAGGCGTGTTCTATGACACTGTGGTGGCCACTATCTTTTATCTTACCCAGGATCTCTTCTATCTTTTCCTTGGTCATCTCTTCCCTTTCCGGCACTTTCTCGCTGTAACAGGTCAATGCCGCATGGGCTGCGCTTAGATCGGGTTCCGGAGTATGATTTATCAATTCGACTTTCATGATACACCTCAAAACAATCCTGAAATGGTTCCGTCTTCATCTATATCTATATCTTTCGCGGCCGGATGCGAGGGTAGTCCGGGCATAGTCGTTATATTACCGGCCATAGGTATCAAAAATCCGGCTCCTGAATTCACTCTTACCTTTCGAACTTTGACGTTGAAATCCTTCGGTCTGCCTCTCAATCTTCTGTCGTCAGATAAAGAGTAATGAGTCTTTGACATGCATATAGGCAGGTCGTCTAGATCGTCCTTTTTTATCCTCTTCAGATCTTTTTTGGCTTGTGGTGTGAAAACTACGTCCTTAGCTCCATATATCTTCGTAGCGATGTCCCTTATCTTCTCTTCAGGATCCTCTTTCAAGGAGTAAAGAGGTCTAAAATTGCTTTTATCTTCATCGCATATCTCCTTTACTTCTTCTGCCAATTCGATACCTCCATCACCACCTTCCTGATAGACCTCTGTTACGGCATAGGGGACCTCTATCTTTTCACATAAGTCCTTCAGATAGTCTATTTCCTCCTGAGTATCTGACGGGAATCTGTTTATCGCTACTACTACAGGAACCCCGAACATCTGTATATTCTTGAGATGTTTATCCAAGTTCGGAAGTCCTCTTTTCATCGCTTCTAGATTTTTTTCGTCCAGGTCACTCCTAGAGACTCCTCCCTGTCTTTTTAATGCTCTAACGGTAGCGACCATGACAGCAACGTCCGGCTCAAGGTCTCCTTCGCGGCAGACGATATTGAAGAACTTTTCTGCACCTAGGTCCGAGCCGAAACCCGCCTCTGTAACAAAATAATCGGAAAGACTCAATCCCAGTTTGGTGGAAAGAAGACTGCTAGTACCGTGAGCGATATTGGCGAAAGGACCACCGTGGATGAAAGCCGGTACTCCTTCGATAGTCTGAACTAAGTTCGGTTTTATAGCGTGTTTTAGCAGAGCGGCCATAGCACCGACGCCCCCGAACTCGCCTGCGGTCACGGGTTCCCTATCATGGGTGTATCCGATTATTATATCAGAAAGCCTGTCTTTGAGATCCTCGATACCGTCCGCAAGACATAATATAGCCATCACTTCGGAACTTGCGGTTATGCCGAAGGAACTCTCGTTCGGCATCCCATCCGAAGTTCCTCCCAAACCGACAACTACATGCCTGAGAGCACGATCGTTCATATCGACGACTCTCGGCCAGACTATCTTTCTACTGTCTAGATCCATATCGTTGCCGCGGTGCATATGATTGTTGATCATGGCTGAAAGCAAGTTATGTGCGATACCGATAGCGTGCATATCACCGGTGAAATGCAGATTTATATCCTCCATCGGTAGTACCTGAGAATATCCGCCTCCAGCTGCACCTCCCTTTATGCCCATGGTCGGACCTATCGATGGTTCGCGTATCCCTAACATCGCTTTTATACCGGATTTCCAAAGTGCCTGGGTCAATCCTATGGTGACGGTAGTTTTTCCCTCTCCGTTCCTTGTAGGACTCATCGTAGTTACGAGTATGAGATTGCCGTCATCTTTATCCTTGTACTTCCTGATCGTTTCAAGGGTGAGTTTAGCCTCATGATCACCTTTGAACTCGATATCTTCTTCACTCAAACCGATCTTGTCCGCTATATCTACCATAGGTTCCAAGTCAGCTTCCTGCGCGATCTCGACGTCAGATTTCATGGTGAAGCGGTATAGGGACTATTATTTAAAACAGTTGTGATTAAGCTATGCTAGGGAGAATTTAACGAGGAGCGGACGGAAAATCAGTAAAACTTATCAAATAGTCATCTATCTTGTTGGTCCGGTGTTATAATTGGCGCAGAAGGCACTGTTGAGCGTATCTGATAAAGAAGGCATAGTTGATCTTGCTGAAGAATTGATCGATCAAGATTTCGAGATAATCTCATCTGGAGGGACCGCCTCTAAACTAGAGGAGAACGGCATAGAGGTAGAAAGAGTGAGCGATTTAACGGGTTTTCCGGAGATACTCGACGGGAGAGTGAAGACCCTTCATCCCAAGATACACGGCGGTATTTTGTATCAGAAGGAGAAGCACGAAAAGGACATAGAGGAACACGCTCTGCCGGAGCTGAACCTGATAGTGGTCAATCTCTACCCGTTCGAGAGAGTGACCCGAGAAGATCATGAAGTCGAAGATGCAATAGAAAATATCGATATAGGCGGTGTTGCGCTGCTTAGAGCCGCTGCAAAAAACCACGATAGAGTCTCAGTGGTCACTGACATAGACGACTACGAGATGATATCGGAAGAGCTGGAGAAAAACGATGGGAGGATAAGAGAAGAAGTAAGGAAAGAACTGGCATTGAAAGCTTTCCAGCGCACCGCCCGGTACGATACGATAATCTCTGGTTATCTGAATGAAAAATACGGCGAAGATAGATTGCCAGAAAATTATCTAGTCGCGGGAGAAAAGGTGAAAGATCTAAGATACGGCGAAAATCCAAATCAAGAAGCTGCGTTCTATAGAACAGAATATACCGGGGAGAGTTCCGTTCTTAAGGCGGAAAAGCTCCACGGTAAATCGCTTTCATACAACAATATCAGAGATCTAGAGGCCGCGTTAGATATCGTGAAGGAATTCGAAAAGCCGGCGGTAGCGGCTATAAAACATACAAATCCTACAGGAGTCGCCTTAAAAGAGGATATCGCGGAAGCTTATCAATTAGCTTATGAGTGCGATCCACAGTCCATCTACGGAAGCATAATAAGCGCGAACCGCCCGATAAGCGTGGAGATGGCAGAAAAGATGGACGAGATATTCGTCGAGGCGAGCATCGCTCCAGGATATGAAGAAGGGGCCGTCGATGTTCTGAAGAACAGCAAGAACATAAGGATCATGGAACTCCCCGGATGGGATCCCGAGAGGGAAGGCTTCGAGTTCTCCAAGGTGAGCGAAGGACTCCTGATCCAAGATAGAAACAAAAGCAAAGTGACCAAAAACGATATGGAAGTGAAAAGTGAGAGAGAACCCACAGAAAGAGAACTTGACGCGATGGAATTCGCTTGGAAGGTCGTAAAACACGTCAAATCCAACTCTATCATCTTCACCAGAGAGGATCATACAGTGGGTATAGGTGCAGGACAGATGAGTAGGGTAGACGCGGTAAAGATAGCCAAGATGAAATCCAGGTCCGATACACAAGGATGTACCATGGCGTCTGATGCTTTCTTCCCGTTCCGCGACGGTGTCGACGAAGCGGCTGAAGCGGGCATAGAAAGCGTGATCCAGCCCGGCGGTTCGATAAGAGATGATGAAGTCATAGAAGCGGTAGACGAACACGGTATGAGCATGGTATTCACCGGACAAAGAGTATTCAAGCATTGAGTGATCTCATGGGAGCAAAGGGAAAAAACAATAAAAGCGGAAATCTCAGAGACAGATTCGATCATCCCGAAGATTATCTCTACTCGCTCAAGCGTGTAGGAGTAAAGTTGGGTCTAGACAAGATCGAAGACTTCCTCTCAAGATTCGGAAACCCTCATGAAAATTTTGACGCTATAGTGGTTGGAGGTACCAACGGAAAGGGGTCGGTGAGCAGAACCATAACGAACGTATTGAATGAAGGGGGGTACAAGACAGGACTTTTCACTTCACCTCATCTTGTAGAATTCGAAGAGAGGATAAAGATAGACGGAGAAAACATATCTGAAGAGGAACTCTGGGATCTGATCGAAGTGGTCCAACCGGAGGTCGAGAGGATCGAAGATGAAGACCCTGAAATGAGGCCGAGTTTCTTTGAAGTTCTAGCTACTCTTGCTTTCCTATCTTTCTCCAAACATGATATAGATTTTGCTGTATTAGAAGTGGGGATGGGAGGTAGACTCGATGCTACAAACGTCGCACCACACGATTTTTCTGTAGTAACCTATGTAGGTTACGATCATGCAGAACACCTGGGAGATACGAAGAAGAAGAGGGCGTACGAAAAAGCTGGTATCATCCAAGAGGGTAATCACTTCGTCACAGGAGAAAAGAGTGAGAGCATCCGAGGTTTTTTCAGAGAGATATGTGAAAAAAGAAACGCGGACTTCAACTACGCCTTTGATAGGGAATACGAGGTACTTCACGATCCACTAAGGATCAGAACCGATCAGTATGGGACGATCGATGTCCAGGGATCGACTCTGTGGCAGGCGGAGAACGCCCTGATCTCACTCGAATTGGCGGAATGCCTCAAAAGGAACGGTTACGATATCAGTGAAGATGATATAGTCAAAGGTATCGAAAAGACCGACCTTCCTGGAAAGATGGAATTTATCAGCGATAAGCCTAGAGCGATGATCGATTCCGCTCATAACAAAACCGGGTTCAAAGCTCTAGTTTCGGGATTGAAAGACCTCGAATACAGCAGGCTACTGCTTGTGGCGGGCATGTTAGAGGACAAAGACTATGAAAGTTTGGTAAACGTCTTAGGACCCGAATGTGATCACGTTTTCACCGCAGAACCAGAGAGTGAAAGAAAACTCGATAGTAGTGTCCTTGCAGAATCCTTCGAAAGATACTGTCCCGCCGAAGATCACCATCACGGCATAGACGCCTATAGAAGAGCGGAGGAGGAATGGAGAGAAGGAGATCTGATAGTCATAACGGGCTCGATGTACCTCTTAGGTGACATCTTGAAGGAATTGAGATGATATCATGGATTATGGAGAGATGATAAAAAGGCTGAAAAGCGAGCTCGATATCGGAGCTTTTCCTGGAAAGGACCCGGAAGAAAATGAGACTCCCGATCGATCCCCTTTCGAGGTCTTGATCTCTACTGTCCTCTCACAGCGGACCAAAGACGTAAACACCCATAAAGCATCGGAAGCTTTATTTTCCAGCTATCCTAATCCAAAAGCGCTGGCCGAGGCACCTCTCGATCATGTCAAAGAACTGATCAAGCCATCCGGGTTCTACAATGTTAAAGCCGAACGGGTCAAAAACATCGCACGCAGGGTCCACGAGGAATTCGATGATAAAGTTCCTGAAGATATCGATGAACTGCTCGATCTAAAAGGTGTGGGGCGGAAAACAGCTAACTGCGTACTGGTGTACGGGTTCGGAGAGCCAGCGGTGCCCGTCGATACCCATGTTCACAGGATAAGCAATAGATTGGGCATAGCCGAAACCGATGATCCTGAAGAGACCGAAAAAGTGCTCGAAGAGGAGATACCGAAAAAATACTGGATCGAGATAAATAGATTGATGGTCGTTTTCGGAAAGAACATCTGTAAACCGAGAACACCTGAATGTGAGAGGTGCCCTTTGACCGATATGTGTAGATATTACGAAGAGGTGTATAAAGATGAAGATAGATAGTATAGATACCATACCGATCGGGATAGACAGGAACGAAGTATTCAAGATATCTACGGGTTCTTCTTTGACGGCTGAGAACGTGATGATCAAAGTTACCTCAGAGGATGAAGAAGGCTGGGGTAATGCTAGCTCTAACGGTGTGACTGGAGAGACCATAGAATCCATCCTTAAGGCTTTAAGATCGATGAGATCTAGGACCGAAGGTGAAGAAATAGATATCAAAGAAAATTGGAAAGATATCAGTGAAGAACTTCCAAAAGATCCTGCAGCCCTAGCTGGATTCGATATAGCTCTCTACGATCTGAAGGGAAAATTGGAAGGTAAGTCAATAGCCGATATGATAGGAGGAAGCAGCGACGGGATAATAACAGATAGGACGATAGGCCATATGACCAAAAGTGAAACCGTCGAACACGCTAGGACCTTCGTGGATAAGGGCTTTCAGGCATTGAAGATAAAGATAGGATTAGGGCTGATGGAAGACGTTAAGAGGGTAAGAGCGGTAAGAGAAGAAGTTGGAGAAGATATAGATATTTGGGTAGATGCTAATCAGGCATTCACGCCCGAAGAGTCTATAACGCTCTGCCAAAAGTTGAAAGAATCAGATATAAAATTTGTCGAACAACCGGTCAAAGTGGATGATATCGATGGACTAAAAAAAGTTACCGAGGAAACCGACATACCTATCATGGCCGATGAAACCATAAAAGGTCCCGATATGGCAGAGAGGATCTGTAAGGAGGAGATCGCCGATATGATAAATATAAAGTTAGCGAAATGCGGCGGTCTGACCGGGGGAAGAAAGATAGTTGATATCATGGAAGAATACGGCGTCGACGGTATGGTCGGCTGTATGGGGGAAACCAGTGTTTCTATAGCCGCAGGTGCACATCTTTATAACTCTACACCCAATCTAAAATATGCTGACCTTGACAGCCATTTTATGCTTTCAGACAACATAGCTAGCGGGTTAGAATTCAGGGACGGAAAACTCTGGATTTCGGACGAACCCGGTTTAGGTATGAAAGTCGATGAAAAAAAATTGGAAAAATACCGTATAGACCTTGAAGGTGAATCATGAGAATCAAAACTCCATCCAGACTCCATTTTGGTATAATCGATCTCAGCAGAGAATTCAAAAGAGAATACGGCGCTTTCGGAGTGACGCTGAGGGACGGATACGAGATCAACGTAGAACCTATAGATGATGGGATCCACGTCCAAGGTAGTGATAGGGAAAGGAAGATTGCTAAAAAAGTCTTCCGTAAGCTCAGTGAAAAGTTCGATATATCCAATGGGTTCGAGATAGTAGTCGAGAAAAGCATCCCTGACCATATCGGTTTAGGTTCCACTACCCAGTTCACCCTTGGGATGGGTCAAGGCATATTGAGATCGATAGGAGTAGATATATCTATAATCGAACTTGCAGGACTCCTCGGTAGAGGGCGATACTCCGCTATAGGTACACACGGATTCGAAAACGGTGGTTTCATCCTCGAGGGAGGTAAATCTGAAAAGAAGGAGGTCTCTCCACTCTTGAAGAGAACAGAGGTGCCTGAAGATTGGCGTTTTTTGATAATATGTCCAGAGGAAAGGAAGGGATATGATGAGGAAGAGGAAAGGCCGATCATGGAAGAGCTCAAAGTGGATAAAAAATATCCTGAAAAGATTTGCCACAACCTTTTGATGGGTATACTACCCGCTCTCGAGAGAGAGGATATCCATGCTTTCGGTGAACATCTTACTAAGATACAGGAATTAGTAGGAAGATCATTCTCTGATTATCAAGAAGGGATATATCATCAGGCAATAAGTGATCTTGTCGAGTCATTGATAGAGAAAACCTACGGTGGAGGACAGAGTTCATGGGGGCCGACAGCTTATGGACTGGTGAAGGAAAAAGAGATAGACAGTCTAAAAGATGATATTTTAGAAGGAAAAAAAGAAGAAGATTATCGAGTATGGGTCGGTAAACCCAACAATGTAGGTGCGCTTATCGAAGGATGAAATATCAGCCCTGTATCTCCTTCTGCGCCTCGATCCTTTTAGCTATTTTTTTAGGATTTTGCAGTGCATCTGCCGAAGGTATGTTGAAGCGCTGTTCGTACTTTAAAATATAATTCTGCTTTTCTTTCTCTGATAGCCCCTCTGGATTGATAGTCACACCGATCACGTCAGCGCCGGAAAAGGATCGTACTAGCTGTATCTCATCCTCCAGATCCGGCATAGGCCATTGTATGTCTTCAGACTGATAATGCCTGTATTTTCTAGCAGGTGCGTGCTGTAATACCACCGCATCGGGTTGACTTGCCGCAAGGACGGCTCTAGACCCACATACGTAAGCGGGGTGGGAGATACTACCTTGACCTTCTACGAGGATATAATCTGGTTCTTTTTCTTTCCAAACCTGCCATATCTGGTTTTCCAATTCACCGACCATATAATCTCCTTTGATAGAATCTAGAGGAACTCCATAACTCGATCCCTGTAAAAGTCCTGTTTGACCAGTGGCGACCCATTCTACTTTGTCACCTCTCTCTTTCATCGTCTCGTAGACTTCTAAAAGCGCGGTCCTCTTACCTACAGAACTGTCGGTACCTAAAAACGGTATAGTCAAAGCGCCGATGTCCTTCTTTCTATCCTTGAAATAGTGAAGTTCATCGAGTGGAGGGGATTTCCGGATGTCTTCTATTTCAACATCATATTCCGCAGCTAAATCAACGAACTCTTCGTCCTCGCTCAAGTAATGATGTAAACCCGAGATGATATCTAACCCATTCTTCATGGCTTCTTCGATATGTTCTTTGAAATTCTCGGGAAGATAACCGCCAACAGTTGCTACTCCTATTATCAGTTTCTCGGCATCATTCTCATCGAGAGCAGAGCCAAGGTCCGGATATATCTTAACTTTTCTACATCTAGGTATGACCTCATCGGTGGTTTTGTCGCTGAACTTAGAGTCTATTACACCCACTATTTCGTACTTTTCTGAATGTCTAAGTAGACCGTGTGATGTTTTCGCGGCGCCTCTATCCAGATGTTCGTCGGTTAAAAGCAGGGCTTTTGTCATGATTTTTAGAGAAAAAAGCTGATTCATAAGTTTTTGGATACTATTTCACCTTAAATTAGGTGCAAGATATCAGGCATGCAAACCGTTCAAAAGCTTTATCTTGAAACCTTTCGGGTCTAACCGGGCAATTCTCTCAGGATCATTTTGGTCTTCGTTATCAGTTCGTCAGAGGCACCGATATCATCGAAAATATCTCTTGCACTTTCTAAATACTCTCTTGCTTCCTCATATCTATTATCATCTTTATATAGCTCACCCATGTGGAGCTTGGTTTCTGCTATATTGTAAGGGATATCGAGTTCTTTATTCAGCTCTAACGCCTTATTGTAATACTCCACAGCTTTGTTTAAATTTCCTTTCTTGTGGTTTATCAGACCTGTATTTCTGTAAACTGCGGCCAATCCTACCCTATCATTCTCTCGCTTCATTATCTCTTCGACTCCCTGGATATACTCCGATGCTTCCTTTAAACGACCTAAATTCACACAAGCTTCGGCGGCATTGAAAGAACCCCATCCTATGAACCTCTCATCGTTTATCTCTTCCGCATATTCGATACATCGATCAAAATAATCTAAAGCCTTATCCCACTCTTCATTTTTCAAATAGCTATCGCCGATGTTGTTATGCACCCTAGCCAACTGAGTCTTCTCGTTCACGTCCTTTAGCAGTGGGACACTCTTCTCATAATAATCGATAGCTTTATTAGAGTGACCCTGCTGCGAGAAAATATTTCCTATACCTATATAATTCATCGCGAGCGTCCTATCATCACCAGATTTTTTCGCCGCATCGATACCCTTTCTATAGTATTTCTTTCCCTCTTCAAGTTCGCCCCTTCTAAAGCCTATCTTTCCCAGACCTCTATAACATTCACTTATACTTTCAGATGCATCAACACTTTCAGATATATCTAAAGCGTCCTTCAAGTAATCTTTCGCCTTTTCGAATTTGCCGGTCTCAACGTACACCCAGCCGAGCCTTCTCAGTCCTTTAGCTTCTAACCTCTTATCTCCTTTTTCTCTAGCTCTCTCTATCATGTTGAAGTACACGTCCTCGTATTGTTCAAGGACGTTAGAGAGTTCTTCAGCCACGTTAGAAAGGTCCTTCGCAGAGTCCAACATATCTTCTGAAAGGGACTTTTGCTCTTCAGATATATCTCGACATGATTGAGCCAATTCGGCATTTTGATCACTTATCTCCGTAACCCCATTTATCTTTGTGGCGAAATCCGTTTTCAATACGTCTAAAAGATTACTGGTCGTAACAGAAACTGATTTTATCGAATCTTTTACTGAAACCATCTGCTTATCGATCTCTATTATGGATTGCTTACTCTCTTCTGACATATCTTCGACAGTTTCTGTCATCTGCTTCAGATCTTCAATCCTTTCAGCAATTTTTTTGGCACAGTCTTGAGTTTCCTCGATAGCTTCCTTGACCTGTTTGGTCTCCTCCTGAGTATCTTCAGCTAGTTCTCTCACCGAATCGGCTACTACCGCAAAGCCTCTACCCTCTTCACCAGCCCTAGCTGCTTCTATAGAGGCGTTCAATGCGAGCAGATTGGTTTGATCGGCGATATCTGAGATGACATCGATTACGTCTCCTATCTCCTCCGATTTTTTACTCAACTTCTCTCCTTCGATAGCGGTCTCATTCAGTATGTCTTTCAGCCTATCTACCGTTTCACTTACCTTTTTTGCCTTATCTTTTCCCTTCTCTGTTTGTATAGAAGTTTTTTCGGCTGTATCCACTATATCTTTAATATCAGAAGAGGTAGATTCTATCTTTTGTATCTCCTTTTCTATCTGCTCAGAGATACGCCTATTCATCTTAGCTATCTCGTCACCTCCTCGTGAGATGTCCTCGATGTTGTCATTGAGGGTATCTGCGGTTTCCGTCAAATACTGAGATGTTTCCTTCGTATTTTTCGAGGACTCTCCTAACTCAGTGGACACCTTCTGCAATGTCCTAAGAGTGCTTTCCAATCCACTTGCCATCTTATTTATATTATTACCAAGCCCTATCAGATAGGTTTCTTCACCCTCCTCCTCGAAGTGGCTCGTGTCTATCCTTTCGCTGAGGTCGCCTTCAGTTATTCCCTTGACGACCTTCTCGATGCTCTTTATGTGCTCTTCTATTTCTTCTCTCTCTTCTTCGATATTTTCCTTAAGAGACTCTTTTTCTTCTTCAAGTTCATCCAACTCTTGATTCAATCCTTCCAATCGTTGGTCCTTTTCTCTACAAGTCTCTTCAAGGTCTGCTATCTTTTCTTCCTTTTCCTTAAGCAGATTTTTAAATTCATCGATTTTTTCTTCTTTGTCCTCATATCTCTCTTCAAGAGTATCTATTTCATCATTTTTGTCTTCAAGTTTCTCCCTAAGGGCTTCTATCGTTTCCTCCTTGGCCCTACATTTTTTCTTTAGAGATTTTATCTTTTTCTCCTTCTCTTTCCCAAACAGGTCCATCGTTATCAGCTCATTTAAGTAGATACAATTTAATACCGCCCAACATTTATACTCAGCCTTTATAATCTATCCTGTTAATTATCATTTTCGGGAGTTTATGAATGGTGCTTTTATCAAAGATACATTCAAAAATCACTCAAGGACCTTTGGCTTTTCTCATCCCTATCTTTTTTCTGTGTAAGTATCTGTCCGTATTCTCCTCCTCCACCAGGCTTTATCTCAACATCGTGCTCTCTAAAATCTTCGATGAGATCCGCTACATCCTGTCCGGCTATACGCTCTATCCTTTCGATAGATGAATCACACAAGACTTGGACTTCATCTCCAATCTCTTCGATGAGTTTTTGCCAAATTGATCTGACTTTTTTAGTTGTAGGACTAGAATGACCAACGGCTTTAGATATGATCTCCTGTAAGGGGATCAGATGAAGATAGGGAGGCGTTTTATCTGTTTTCTCCTCAACATCTGAAAGCTCTTCGACCCTGTCTTTAACACCCTTTTTGATACTTCCACCACAGCTGCATCTCCATTTTCTCGCTACAGCTTCTTTGAAGGTGTAGTGTGTATAACAGCTGTTGCACGCACTCTCATTATATTTACCCTCCTCAGGTGGTAAACCAACGTTCCTTATGACCTCTCCACTTTTACCTTGAAAAAGTTTCTCTAAACCTTTGAAACTGATGTCTTCGAGTTCAAAGGTATTGAACTCCCTAGCTAAACGATGAGGGTAAGGAGAATGTGCATCTGAATTTGAAAGGTAAATCAATCCATGAAGTTCTGATATTTTGTCAGCGTAGTTGCTGTCAGCACTAAGACCCAATTCCAAGAATTGAACATCCTTCGCATATTTTCCATAAGCTTCGTTTAGAGAATCGTGATCCCCATATATCCCGGTATAGGGCGTGAATGCATGAGACGGACCGAAAAGACAGTCTGTCTCTTTAGCTATGAGAGCGAGTTCTTCACCGTTGAGGTCCACTCTTGGTCTCCCATCAGAATCTATGTTTGATGAAAAACGGCTCAACCTTTCATACATCTCTTCGGTCTTAGATATCGACGGAAATATCAGTAGGTGATGGACTCTGTCTTTTGTCTCTACCTCACTTGTTAGGATGAATCTGATATCACCGTTGGTAAAGATGGACTCTCTCTCTTTATCCAATTCTTTGATCTTTCCTCTCCAACCTGGATGTAAACAATCACCTGTCCCGATTAGATCGACCCCTTTCTTCCTTCCTTCTACGCTCAGAGTGTTCAGGTCCATCCGTTTTGAAACTCCGCTAGAGTACTTACTGTGTATATGCAGATCCGCGTTGACCTTCATCGTCTCCGGGAAAAGACTCGGAAGTTATAACGCTATCGGATTTGATCATATGACCATAACCTATTTATCTCTGTAATTATAACATTGTTATAGCATCGATGGTCTTAGAAGTGATATGATGAACGATGGCATGAATCAAAACGAGATCAGATCGGACATCTCCGAAGCGATCGGACAAACTCCTATAGTCAAATTATCAAATATAATGGATTTCTTTGAATTAGATTCCGAAATCTATGCCAAGATAGAGTACTTGAATCCTGGAGGTAGTATCAAAGATAGGATAGGACTATCCATGGTCGAAGGGGCGGAAAAAGAAGGAAAGATAGAAGAAGGAGGTGTTATAATCGAACCCACTTCTGGAAATACCGGAGTCGGGATCGCTATAGCTTCAAGTTTGAAAGGCTATAAGACAGTATTCACCATGCCTTCCAAGATGAGTAAAGAGAAAGAACTGCTTCTTAAAGCACATGGTGCAAAAGTGGTGAGAACACCCACGGATGTTGCTCCTGAAGACACGAATTCATATTACAAAGTTGCTGAAGTGATAAGAGATCTGATCTGGGAAAAAGGAGGTATCTTAGAAGAAGGAGTTTTAAACGATCTCATCGAATTCGTACAAAAATTGGTAGATGAAGAAAAGCTAGAAGAATTAGAAAATATTTTAAATAAAGATATCGAGACTTCAAAGAACGCCTATATGCCCAACCAGTACGAAAACGAATACAACCCTCAAGCTCACAGAAAAACCACGGGACCAGAGATAAAGGAACAGATGGGTGATGATCTAGACTACCTTTTTGTGGGAATTGGTACAGGTGGAACCATCTCAGGGATAGGCGGATATCTAAAAGAAAATATGGATGTCAAGATCATCGGTATCGATCCTAAAGGCTCGATAATCAGTCTGGTAAAGAACGGGATGGACGAAGAGAAGGCGAAAAAGAAAGCCGAAACTTATCTGACTGAAGGCATAGGAGAAGACCTTATACCCGAAACGTTAGATCTAGAACTGATAGACAAAATAGTGAAAACGGATGACCAATCTTCTTTTTCGATGACCAGGTTCTTATCAAGAAAAGAAGGTATACTAGCCGGAGGGTCTTCTGGAAGCGCTTTAGTCGGTGCGATAAAGTATTTAAAAAATAACGAGATAGGTGATAAGAAAGCTCTAGTTATCTTTCCAGATACAGGACGAAATTATTTAAGTAGAGTATATGACGACGATTGGATGGAAAAAAACGGATTAGAAACTGACGATGAAAAGATATTGGAGGAATTGAGATGAAGAAAAATGGTTTTTCAACAAGGAGCATACACGATGGTGAAGATCCTGAAGATGTTGAATCAGGGGATGTGATAGCACCTATAAATCTCACCACTACCTTTGCAAAAGAAGATCTAGATGAGATAGATAAAGGACATGTTTATTCTCGGACCAGTAATCCAACGAGAGATAAGCTGGAGAAAAAGATAGCTTCTTTAGAGAACGGTAAGTACGGTCTAGCCTTCGCCTCTGGTATGGCGGCAGAACAGAGCGTATTGATGTCACTTCTTGAACAGGGCGATCACGTTTTGGCTTTCGATGATCTTTACGGCGGAACCAAGAGATTATTCGATGAAGTGATGGTGAAGTTCGGACTGGAATTCGATTATGTCGATGCGACTGACCCTGAACAGATAATCGAGAACGTAAAAGAAGATACTGAGCTGATATGGCTGGAATCTCCGACCAACCCTTTGATGAAACTTTCGGATATCGAAGAGATCTCTAAAATAGCTGATCAGATGGAGATAGATGTAGTAGTTGACAATACGTTCGCTACACCTTATTTCCAGAGACCTTTAGATCTGGGCGCTGATATCGTTGTTCACAGCCTCACTAAATACATGGGAGGTCATTCAGACGTGGTCGGTGGCGCGATTGTAACAAAAGACGAGGAGTCGTTTGAAAAGATAAAATTCAACCAGAACGCCGCAGGCGCTATCCTTTCCCCGTTCGACTCATGGCTTGTCATGAGAGGGATCAAAACATTGAAACCACGGATGGAACTGCATGAAAAAAACGCTAAAGATATAGCTGATCATCTAGAAGGACATCGAAAAGTGAAAAAAGTGCATTATCCTGGACTTGGATCACATCCGCAGCATGAACTCGCTATAAAACAGATGGACGGATTTGGAGGCATGCTCTCTTTTGAGATAGATGGGGGCTTGAAAGAGGCTAAGAAATTCATCGAAGATCTGGATATATTCCACCTAGCAGAGAGTCTTGGCGGAGTGGAGTCTCTAGCCGAGATACCCGCAGTGATGACACATGCCTCAGTACCAAAAGAAAAGAGGAAAAAGGTGGGGATCAAAGACAATCTGATACGCTTGTCTGTCGGTATCGAAGAATCCGATGATCTTGTAGAAGATCTTGAAAGTGCTTTCAGAGGCATTTAGACTATCAAAATAACGCTGTCAAAGATTCCACTGCAGGAGTGATGATCTCTTCCACGATCACGTGAGGCATCATCGAAAATATTATCACCAGAACAGCGAGTATCGTCATCCCGATGAACATCGATTTAGGGGCGTGCTGGTCAAAACTATCTTCTTTCGATCCGAGAAATACTTGAGAGAATACTTTCGCCATGATAACCAGGATTATTATGCTCGTGACGATAGCGAATAATCCCATCAAGGGATGAAATAGAAATGTAGATTTGTAGATCAAGAATTTAGAATAAAACCCGGCGAAAGGGGGAACACCTGATATCGATAACACACCTATCAAAAAGAATAGGGAAAGGTAGGGCATCTTGTATACAAGTCCGCTGAGCTCCTCTCTATTTCTGATACCGGTCACGTGAACTAGACTTACTATAGTAAGAAAGAGCAGAGATTTATAGATCACGTCGTTTATCATATGGAATAGACCACTTGTCATCGCTAGGGAGCCGAAGTCATCATAACTGGCAGTATCTAGTGTAGCGATCCCTATCCCTACTGCGAGCATTATGTAGCCTATCTGCGAGATAGAAAGGTAAGCGAGCAATTTTCTAAGATCTCTCTGGGCGAAGGCCATCATCACTCCTACGACCATCGAGATCATACCCAACAGCATCACGATCATCCCGATAAGCTGTGGGGATATACCTCCAACAAACCCTCCCACTACCAATCTGAAAAATGCGAAAAGAAATCCCATGGTGGTGACCGCCATGTATGGAGATATTGGACCAGGAGATTCTCCATATACGTCCGGTGTCCAAAAGTGGAAAGGGACGCTGCTCGACTTCATGGCAAAAACTACCATTATCAAACCAACAGCGAGTCTGTCATTGAAAGTACCCGAGATCTGTTCTGATAGTAGCGTTAGGTTCAAAACCCCATATTGGCCGTACAGTAATCCTATCGCGAAAAGAAATACTAGACCTCCGACAACGCTCAAAAGAAGATACTTCAACGCGGCCTCGATGCTCTTTTCTCTGTAATTCTGGAAGGCAACAAGTCCACAAGAAGCCATCGTAGTGACTTCGAACCAAACGAACATGTTGAAAATGTCGTTCGTCAGAACCATCCCGTTGATCCCGACCCAAGTTAGAAGGAAAAGAGAATAGTATTTGTTCAAAACAGTTTCATCTTTCATGTAATCAAATGAATATATGCCCGTCACTACTGCTATTATCGCGATGGTGATCGTGGCTAGGACTGAAAATCCATCAGCTAAAAAGACGATCCTAAAAAACGAAGTGCCATTTTCTGGTTCGGGTGCTGCAGCTCCAAAAACATACATCCAACTTTCAGACGTGAGCACTTCAACAGCCATAACCCCTACGAAGAAAGATGTGATTATAAGCGCGGAAGCAAACAATATATTCACATGTCTCTCAAAAAACCTTCCAAGGAGAGCTATCAAGAAAGCGAATAACAGAGGTACGGCCAATACCAAGGCGGGGCTAGAAGTAACTAGGATATCCCAGACCATCATGTCAGCCTCCTCTGATCATCGCTCTGATTCAATAATCTCCCTCCTTCCTATCTGATCCCTTGAACTTCTGAAAAACCGTTATGGTTCCTGATACTGCGGAGAATAAGATCGTAGCTCCACCTAACGTATCAAGTCCTATATGATCGAACAACACGGCCGTGACCAAATCGTTTATTTGACCATGGGGCTGACTGTCCTCTAGAAAATGATCGTGCATCTCCGTGCTTTCAGGCTCACCGAAAGGCCTCATCTGTGATAGTCCGTAAGATAAAATCAAGAAAAAAAGAACGACAACGATCACGGAGATGACTTTTTTCATTCGAACACCTCCCTTTTAGTCAGTGAACCACAGAATAGAAACTTCTTAATGGAACATGCGAAAGTCTCCTCCGAGATATTACTTTTCTCCATCATCTGCCACCGATCGTCTTTCAAGCTAGGAGTTCTATATCCAGCATATAATAATGTTATAAGAGAGTTAGCTGGAAATAGTGTATTTATATCTTCTGTAAATTTCAAAGTTGGGTCGGTATCTTTAGTATAAAAAGACGGGTTTAGATCAGATTCTTTCTCTCTGTCCCCAGTTTTTAAAGAAAGAGCAGCGCTGATAAAACTCCCAAAAATCCTATCACCAGCCATAGCAGATACGTGTCAAAATTTACAAGATGAGCATGTTCAAGAACTTCGTCTGATCTTTTGATAAATGATAACATCTTTTTGTGGAAAAAATTATCGATCAAGTCGTTTTCCACTCTATGGGATAAAAGCACTAGATAATAACGGATACCTCCAGAAAAAATTGTATAAGCGCCCAAATAAGCGGTTAGGAACATCATACCTTCAATAGTCAGTACGGGCAAAGTAGGCAGTTCTGCCGGTCCAAAAAGAAAGCCTGGAACAAAGAAAAGAACCACTCCGATCGCGGATATCACAGCCATCGGATAAGTCGATGTAGACCATCCTATATCTTTTGGTTCCATCTCTCCTTTGAACATACCGAAGAACATCCTTTTTACGGTTATGAATACATAAGCGGCTGTGATTCCACCTGCCAAAACGATCGCTAGTGCGACCAAAATAAAAGTGAAAGGTCCTGTGATAAATGGCATCTTGATAGCGCCACTGAATATCAACGCTTTTCCCCAGAATCCCATGGTCAAAGGAGAACCAACTAAAGTTAAAAAGCCGATGATCATCAATCCTGAGAGTACTGGGTGGAGGGACAAAAGTTCTCCCATATTGGATATATCTCTCAAACCATCATACTTCTCGACTAATATACCTGCTCCCATAAAGAGAACGGACAAACTTATCGAATGTTTGACGAAAAGAAGGATACCTCCGACTTGTCCCTCTGGAGTCATGGTGGCTATACCGAAAACCACCCAACCCATCTGTGAAACGGAAGCGTATGCAAGCAATTTTTTTAGATCATCCTGAGCTATCGCATTCAATCCTCCATAGATCATGGTGACGAAAGCGAAAATCAAGAAGAAAATCGACATCTGCTCGAATTGAGCCGGAAAGATATCTAAAACAACCCTTATCATCGCATAACCGGAGATACCTATAAGATTTGGAGAGAGCAATGCAGAAACAGGAGACGGGGCCTCAGCATGAGCATGAGGGAGCCATATATGGACACCGAACAACGCCTTCTTGATACACATGCCAAAAAACAGGAGAAATGGGATGAAAAGAGGCAGACCCTCACCGATACCAAGATTCAGTTCCATCGCTTCAAGGTCGACTAAATCAAATGTTCCAGAATAATAGCCAAGTCCGATGATCCCGAGTAAAAAGATCGCACCGCCTACCATGGACCAGATCAAATACATATGAGCGGTCCTTTGACGATTACCATGGCCGTATAGAAGGATCAGGAGGAAAGAGGCCATCACCGTCATATTCAAAAATACGTATTGTAAAAGGAAATTGGTGGTGAGCACGAAACCCATCATCGTTGCTGAAAAAATTGCATATGCAAGATAAAATGTTCCTAGAGATGCAACATTTTCCTCCTCTTCTTTCATAGTTCTGATCCGATATTCCATATGATTTCGTGAATAAAGCGCGACTAAAGGAGTCACTAAACCAACACCTAAAAAGTAAAGTCCGCTCAATCTATCTAAATACATAGAAAAAGATCCAAGGTCCTGATGTACAAATAAAGCGGGTTCAGTGACCATCCCGACCCATCCGTATCTCAAAAAGATAAAAAGGATCGAAATCGATGGTGCAGAAAGTAGGAAAAAACAGAGAAATGAAAGAGTCTTATTATCGACTTCTTTTTGAATTATAGGGAAAAGGAAAGATCCCAATAGAGGGATCAGAACAGATATAAACAGTATCGGAAAATCGAGTTTTACCACCATGATATCTGATTGATTCCTTGTTATATCATTAGTGATATTAATTTTTTGGTTTTTTGGTTTTTATTTTTATAAAATATAAACAATTATGTGAATAGAGGGGATGTTTGAACCATCTACCATAACAAATATCTAAAGAAAGATCAAAATCATAACAACGCTTAAAAAACCTATCAAGATCCAAAGCATATATGTGGAAAAATCAGCCGGATGTGCTTTTTCGAGTGATTTATCTGCTTTCTCGATCCATAAAATCATCTTCTCATGAAAGAGCTCATCGATTATCTCTTCTTCGACCTTATAAGATAACAGTACCAGATAATATCTTATACCTCCAGAAAATATAGTGTAGGCTCCGAGGAAAGCTGTCAGAAACATCAAACCTTCGACTGTCAAGACGGACAACCTTGGGATAGCAGCAGTATCCATTATACTTTCTGGACTGAAGAAAAGTACTATTCCGGTCAATCCCACGGCAGCCATGCTTGCGGTAGAAAATGACCATCCTATATGGGGTGGTTCCATATCTCCTTTGAACATACCGAACAGCATTCTTTTCATCGTGATCAACGAATAACTAGCGGTTATACCGGCTGCAAAGATTATCGCAAGAGCAACAGCTATGAAAAATAAGGGTCCGTATCCCGCCGCTACAGTCGTAGCGCCACTGAATATCAACGTTTTCCCCCAAAAGCCCACCGTGAAAGGCACACCTATGAGTGTTGAAAATCCCACGACTATAAGACTGGATAGAACAGGATTCAGAGTCATCAATTCACCCATGTTCGATATATCTCTCAGTCCGTCATACTTTACCATTATAACACCCGCACCCATAAAGAGAAGTGAAGAAGAGAAAGACTGAGTGACGAAAAGTACCGCGCCGCCCATCATCGTTTTTTCAGTCATGATCGCTATTCCAAAAGTTATCCATCCCATCTGCGAGATGCTGGAATAGGCTAACAAAGATTTTAGATCGTCCTGTGCTATAGCATTCAAACCGCCGTACAGCATCGTGAAAAATGCTAGAACTAAAAAGTACGGCGACATTATCCTGGATTGAGCGGGGAACATCTCAACCACTACCCTGATCATCACATATCCAGATAAACCTATGAAGTTCCCTGAAAGGAGAGCAGAGACAGGAGCAGGTGCTTCAGAGTGGGCTTTAGGGAGCCAGATATGGACTCCAAAAAGAGCCATCTTGATAGACATGCCGAAAAATATCAGAAAGGGTATCAAAAGTGGGAGTCCTTCACCTAAAGCTAGATTTGATTCTAGCGTTGATAAATCTAAAATGTTGTACGTCCCGGTTTCAGTTCCTAGACCGATGACCCCTAAGAAAAAAGCCGCACTGCCGACGAGAGACCACACCAAGTAAATATTAGCGATCCGTTTTCTCTCTCCGTGTCCGTAAAGAAGTATAAGAACGAATGAAGAAAAGAGTGCTAAACTGAGAAAGATATACTGCATGAAAAGATTGATCGTCATAACGAAACCCAACATCCCTGTAGAAAATAGTGTATAAAAAAGATAAAAATAACCTAAAGACGGTGGGTTTTCACCCTCTCTTTTCATATGGGAAATCCTGTGTTCCATCACATCAAAAGAGTAAATCGCCACGATAGGGGTCACAACGCCTACTCCAAGAAAGAAAAGAGAGTTCAAATCATCCAGATACATCGCGAAAGAACCTATCATGTCGTGTGAAAAAAGTGGTGGTCCAACAATACCGGGTTGTAAACCGAAGGTTAGAGATATCATCAATGCCGTTAGACCTGGAATCGCCAAGAAAACAAAACTTATCAGTGATATGGTCCTGTCTTTTATCTTTTTATCTAGCCAGGGAAAAAGGAAAGCTACGAAAATAGGTAGAAGGATAGTAAGAAACAAGAAAGGAAATCCTAGTTCGACCATATATCGTTTTTTAGGTACATGTATATTAATATTTCGCTCTATTTTTCTGTACGGAGCGTTTTCTCCACTCCAAAAGTTAATACTCTTCAACACCAAAATATATAAATACAAACACATATATTAGTGTGATTCGGATGTTCGACAAAATAGTAATAGCAACTGACGACTCTCCGATAATGGACACCGCGATGAGATACACCACCAATTTGTTTCCCGACTCGGAATATTACCTGATAAGTGTGGTGAACACTACAGACAGGAGTATCCCTCAAAACATAACCATGAGGGAAGAAAAGAGGAAAGTCGCGACTGAAGCGTTAGATGATGGGAAGGAAGTCCTCAACGAGGAGGGTATATCGCCTGTTGAGATTAGGAAACCCGAGGGAGTGCCCTCTAAAGAGATGAAAAAATACGCCGACGAAGTCAATGCGGATCTATTAGTTTTAGCATCCCATTCTAAGATGGGCGCTCAAAGAGTACACATAGGAGAAACCACGTTAAATTATCTCAAAGTAACCAGCCATCCTTCACTCATATTCCCCCGCTGCTGTCCTCCAGGGATACCTAACAAAATCTTCAATCCTACAACTTTCAGTTCTTATTCTGAAGAGGCGACGATGATCGCGCTCGATCTAGCTCACCATTTCGACGCAAGTTTGACCACTTTTCATTTCGATGATGATGATCCCGGTCCCTCTTCGAGAAGGATCAAAAAGAGAGCTGAACAGATGGATGTTGACTATACGCTCGAGATAAAGAAAGGCGCTTCTGATCAGGAGATAATAGATAGGATGAGAGATTTCGATTTCTTGATAGGAAGTCGAGGTAGAAAGGGGATCTTATACAAGCTTCATCGTATATTCCCTAAACTTTCCCTTAGTAAGCTCGAGAGAGAGATCATAGCAGAAGCTGAGATACCGATATTGTTGACTGGTGACTGAATACAAACTAAATTTTTCAGTCTGATCCTATTTACTGTTTACTTTTACGTAAAATATAACAAGAGTAGCTACGATCAAGATAGCTAAGAAGAAAAGTGAATAAAAGATGATGCTCATCTGTTGATCGATCCCTAGTGATGCTCTCAACACCACCCTCATGGGATTATAACCTGGGAGATATTTTACCCATCCTCCTATCAGATCGCGATCAACCATCGGACTCTGGAATAGCATCAAGTCCAAAGTTGGCATGAACAGCATGAGGTACATGCCCGGAAGCTTGTTCAAGTAAAGCCCGGCTATAACGCCTATAAAAGAATAGTTGGCTCCAGCAAGTAAAACACCGATGATGAACCAAGATATGTTTTCCGGGATAGTTAGATAAAACATCACGAGGAAAGAGAAAGCGGTTGTGAACAAAACCACTCCTAAAAGTAATAACAATTTGGATCCAACTACCTCAAGATCGCTGAATCCTACTATTTTCAATCTTGGATCGATATCGCTCTCTTGTATTATGAAAAAACCGAAGACACCACACAAAAGAGAGACGACAACGGTCACTACAGTCATCGTCGCTAGATCAGATAACATCTCTACGGCGAGAGCATCTCCTATCGGTACCATTATCGGTCTTTCAGGATGCACTATGTTCATGGTGGTGATGAAATAGATAGGGAGTAAAAACATCAATACGACCAATAACTTACTCCTGAATATCTGCTTGAAGTGATATATTGTCAAAGTTCTGAAAACATCAAAGTCTTTCAAATCCATCCCCTCTCATCAGATGATGCTTTTCCAAAGGCAAGCGTCGAAAAGTAAAGGAACAGCAAGATGTATACTACCAATACCAGTAGATGAGAACTATCCACGTACCCATCCAAAACAGCAGTTTGGAGTAAGTGACTGGGAGAATTGAGAGGAAAATATTCTACGATAGTGGACTCAAAATCCAAAAATCCCGTACCTAAAAATACATCTAGATCTGCGATAAATATCAATAAAAGAGAGGCCTCTAGTTCCTTTTGGATCAAAGAACCTATCAAAACACCTATAAGACCGTACAAAAACCCTGAAAGTACCAGGACTAAAAAAGCCCGTGAATAAGATCGCGCCAAAACCCAATAAGACATAACGACTAGTGAAAAGATGGAGATCATCGTACTGATTATTAATATGCCTAAAAAGCGTCCTATCAAGATGTTGTACATCGAGAATCCTGAGATGGAAAGTCTTCTATCCGCCTCTAACGAGGAGATGATCTGAAACAGACCGACTAATCCTACCAAAAAGACGACCGCGAATAGAGAACCCGCTGCGGCTCCGATCTCAGCCGAGATCTCAGGGAAGATGAAGTCCGGGAGTGCCCTCATGAAAACGTAGAATCCATAAATGACCACGGGTATGCCCAACACTATAAGACCCATATTGACCGGTCTACGGAAGAAGGCGGACACATTCACTTTTATAAGATCGATGATCTCTATCACTTCTCCTTTCTCAATAAACCATCCTCTAGTTCGTATATGCTGTCGAATCTCTCCCTCTCATTTACGAAGTGAGATATGACCACGATAGATCTTTCGTCTTCTATCAGCTCCTCTGTCATATCCCAAAATTTAAGATAAGTATTCCAATCGAAACCTTCATACGGTTCATCTAGAAGAAGTAAGTCGGGATCATGCATCAGGGCTATAGAAAGATTGACCTTCTGCTTGACCCCTTCGCTCAATTTATCGACCTGATAATCTAAATAATCTTCAAAACCGAATCGTTGAGCCAACTTCTCTTCGGCATTTTTGATCTCTACTCTGTCCATCTCGTATCCGGTGCCAAAAAGGGTGAAAATTTCTCCGACCGTCAATCTTTCATACAGCAATTTCTCCTGAGGACACCAACCTATCTTTCCATTCCTTTCTACTGTTCCTCCATCCTGTTTTAAGACCCCTGTTAATATCTTCATAAAAGTGGATTTGCCAGAGCCGTTTTCTCCAACAATGCCTATTATCTCCCCTCTGTCTACTTCAAAATCGACACCTTTTAGAACTTCTTCATCACGACCAAAAAATGGCATGTTCGATCGGTAGGTCTTAGTGACCCCTTCAGTCTTTATCAGGTGTTGTTCCATCTTTTACACGTCCGATTTTTTATTATCATCGATTTCTATGTAATCACTTTTTCGAATTTAACAGAAAGTTTCGATGAAAAGTAAGAGAAAATAAAACAGAAAAATAGGTTTTAATAGCCTTTTTTACTCCAAATTACACCGACACCGATTCCGATCACGAACGCGGCTATTATCAATCCGATTATG
>JAFDTP010000043.1 GCA_019594195.1 Thermoplasmata archaeon | reverse complement strand
CAGAGACGATAGTAGCCTCCGGCGCTATAATATCTGATATACCTCTCGTAGACGATATAGATATAGATCTCATCGAAGACGGCGATATGGTGCACATCGACGGTGCAAAAGGAGAGGTTGATATCTTAGATGTTGATGTTGTAGATGTAGTCACCGCTTTCTTGGTAAGGGACGATTCATTACTGCTCTTCAAAAGGAGTGACGATGTAAGGACCTTCAAGGGTAAGTGGGCCGGTGTATCAGGATATCTGGAAAAAAACGATCCTCTTCAACAAGCGAAAATAGAGATAAATGAGGAGACGGATCTCGAAAGTGAATTATTGGCTGAAGGTGAGACAGTACTTGCGAGAAGTGGTAAAAATATATGGAGAGTGCATCCTTATCTGTTCAGTGTGGAAGGAGAACCCGAGTTGGATCGAGAAAATGAAAAGTATGAGTGGGTGAGACCAGAAAAGATAAAGAGTAGAGATACCGTACCTAAATTATGGGAAGCTTACGAATCTGCAAGGTGGTCATATGAAAATCAAGATTGACGAAGAGGTAAAGGATCTACCCGCTGTTTGGATGGAAGACGATATCTTGAAGATGATAGATCAGAGGTTTTTACCGCAAGAATTGAAATTTTTTGAGGCAGAGGATCACAGGGACGTTCACAGGGCTATAAAAGATATGATGGTGAGAGGAGCACCTGCGATCGGTGTGACCGCCGCATACGGTATAGCACAGGCTAAAATACAGGACAACGATGTAGAAGAGGCTGCAGAGCACATAAAAGATGCTAGACCTACGGCATATGATCTTTTCTATGCAGTAGATCATATGTTGAAGAACCTGGATGAACCGAGAGAAGCGGCGGCTAGATACTCGGAGATGGTGATAGAAAAATGCAGAGATATCGGTGAACACGGGAGTGAGCTGATCGATAACGAAGATGGTATACTAACCCACTGCAATGCAGGAGCCTTGGCAACCGTCGATCATGGGACTGCACTCGCACCGATAAGAGCCGCCCATAGAGCGGGTAAAGATATCAACGTGTTTGTTGACGAAACTAGACCAAGACTGCAGGGTGCAAAGTTGACCGCTTGGGAACTTTACAATGAAGATATACCCCACTCCGTGATAGTAGACAATGCCGCGGGTCATTATATGCAGGAGGGAGATATAGATATAGTGATCGTTGGCACCGATAGGATCGTATCCAATGGGGACATAGCGAATAAGATAGGGACATACGAAAAAGCAGTTCTAGCCCAAGAGAATGGCATACCATTTTATGTAGCCGCGCCTGTGACGACCTATGATAGCAGCATCAGCGATGGTCATGATATACCTATAGAAGAGCGTGATGAGATGGAGGTAAAAGAGATAAACGGTTCAATGATAACACCCGATGGATCGCCTGTGAAAAACCCCGCGTTTGATGTTACACCCGTTAAATATATCGACGGGTATATCACTGAAAAAGGCGTTTTTTCATCCTCTGAGTTCAAGGATATGTTTTAAAATTGGTATATCGACCAAAAACATTTAGTTCAAATAGTTTATAGTGAAGCGGGATGAGCAAAGATTGGATTTCAGCTAGTGATGTAGAAAAATATGGGTACTGTCCCTTAAGCTGGTGGTTGAGTAGAGATAATGATGAGGAAGTAGAAGACGAAGCTCTTAAGGAGGGCGAGGAGAAACACAAGGAATTGGGGGAAAAATTTGAGAATCTTATGGATAAAGAGAACCGGTTGAAACTAATTGAAAACACCATAGTAGGATTGGCGATCTTGACCACGATCGTATCTATATTCGGGATATCATTTTTGACGACTGATAAGATATTCAGCAATATATTCATCGTATTAGCTCTTATATGGCTACTCGCGGCAACTTTTTTACTCTTCATCGGTGAAAGATACAAAGGCAAGATCAAAGAGACGGAGATGGAGAGGACCGTCCTTATCTTTGCGATGATAGCGACTATGTTGTCCGTTTTCAGTTTTTCTCTTCCCATACAGGACCAGATGATAGCTCAGTCCGTTCAGGTAATTTCCCTCTCTTGGCTGATCGGTGCTTCGTATTGGCTTAAAAATTCACTCAAGATCCAGACGGAGACCAAAAAAGAAAGAGAAGATCTAGAACTCGAGGATGAAGAGATAAGATATGTCGATACACTCGAAGAAGAAAGCAGGCTTTTAGAATCTGAAAAATACGGATTGCGGGGGAAGCCAGACTTGATATTGAAAAAGAACGGAGAACCTGTTCCCGTTGAAGTGAAAACGGGTAGGGTACCCAAAGGACCCTTTTTTTCACACATACTCCAGATAGCAGCATACTGCCTTTTGGTCGAAGAAGATATAGGTGACGCTCCTCCTTATGGACTGATAAGATATGGTGATACGGAATTTGATATAGAGTATGATTCAGATCTGAAAAAATTGCTGATAGAAAAATTGAAGGAGATGAGGAACCACATTGATAATGAAGACGTTCACAGAAATCACAATAGAGAGGGAAAGTGTCGGAATTGTTCTAGAAGGGAGATATGTTCTGAATCTTTGGTCTAGTCCTTTTCTTCCATATCATTTATCTTAGTCTTTATCTCTTCAACGTCTTTCCTCATCTTCAACATCTCTTCCTCAAAAGTCGTGAATTCTCTAGAGGAGAATATACGATGAGAAATGTACATCCCTATGAATACGGCACCGATAACAGCTAAGAACGAGATCAAAACGAGTCCAAAAACAAATGCTAAAAAGTTGTGGAATATGTCTTGAAATTGTATCCATCCTGATATTATAGCTAGACCTAGACCTCCTAATATGATTATCGAAGCGCTTATGATCTTCAGGGACAGTGGGATCCTTTTCATATGCTCTGATCCTCCATCTCTTCTAGCAGTTCTATATAAGGCAGATCATCCATGTAAATTAAATCTTGCTCTTCCTCATCATATGTTATCCTGAAGATAAGGTCATTCTCATCATCCTCGTCTTCGACTTCGGGTCTCACTTCGATGGTAGCGTTGAACTGATATCTTGTTTCATCTCGGCTTGCTTCGACTCTCATATCGAACTCCGTTAGATCAGTACGATATTCTATGCTGTAACCTTCGTAATCTTCTATTATAGGTTCTCCATCGATATACAGATTGACATCCTCATATTTGATTATCTCCATACCTCTTAGATGTATTATCGTTTCATTTGTCTCGCTTTCCTTCTCATCATAATCTATTACGACTCTAGGGTAGCCTGCTCCAGGGGGTTCAGGTTGTTCGATGCATCCCAAGGCTGAAAGTGCCAAGATGAATATAAAAATTATCGAGAGATATTTTTTCATCACCTAACCATGATAAAAGGGATTAATTAAGTTTTTTAATAATCTTGGTGTCGTCCAAATTGATACAGGTGTGATAAAAAAGGCGGACCCTCGGGGATTCTATTCGGAATTACTCATCTGTTTCATAATTCCAAAAGCTCGTCAATCCCAGATTGACTCACGTACCCAAGGGTTCTCATCCCCTCAAAAAAAAGGCGGACCCTCGGGGATTCGAACCCCGGTCCTCGGCTCCGAAAGCCGAAAGGATATCCAGACTACCCTAAGGGCCCTGAACGAGCGATAGCGAGTGGAGGACCTTAGGGGCATTTGGAACCTTTGTTCCGACACTACCCTAAGGGCCCGAAGTGAACGGTAGTGAACGAGTATACTTTGAACTAAATTGTTTTCGGATACCGGACACTCAGACCGAAAAAAGCTTAGTTATTATTATCCTTTGCCCTTTCTTGGTTTCTCAATGAAGGAGTTCAAGGAATATTATACCTATCATAATCCCGGAAAGGATACCTCCTATCGCGTAATGCCCTTTCATCTTCCGATGTGCATCTGGAATTAACTCATCGAAGACGATGTATAACATCGCGCCGGCAGCGAAACCAAAAGCAATAGACAATGTAACATCAGAAACTCCGCGTAAAAGGCCACCTATCAAAGCCCCTATACCCATAGGAACTCCTGCTAGCACTGTGATAAGGGCTACTTTAGAACCCTTCACTCCACCAACACACATCGCAGCTCCTGCTGCCATACCTTCTGGGAAGTTGTGGATCGCCATCAAAAGAGCGACCCCGATACCTGCCTCAAAGCTCACTAGGAATGCAACCCCGATAGCTACACCTTCAGGTAAGTTATGCATTGCAATTCCTGCACTCAAAAGAACACCTGTTTTGAGATGTTTCCCTCGTTTTTTGTCTCCATCAATAAACATGGAAAAATGTCTGTGAGGGAACTTTATGTCTAAAATACCTATTATACCTATTCCCAATAGGATACCCAAAGTGGCGGTCCAGATAGTACCATCTTCGATAGCATGAGGTATTAATTCGTGAAAAGTTATAGCGGCCATCACACCTGCAGAGAAACCCAGTAGAATGCTCAATATCCTATTACTTATCGTTTTGACTAATACAACTGATAAACCCCCTGCAGTAGTTCCTATCACTCCGCTGAGCAGGCCTATCAAAGCTATCGTGGTCAGTGCAGTTTCCATCTTCAAGCTTTTTAGGAATACCTAAAATATAAAAGTTTCCCACATTAATGTAATAGGTTTTAAATATGACTATTTCGAAAATGTTCGTATGAAGGATATCAAAAGGAGCTTGTTATGACGATGAGTAGTAAATCTAAAGTGTTTATGACGTTCACAGTTATTCTATTATTGTTCTTTAATCTAAATTTCAGTGGTTGTTTAGGAGAGGACCAAGAAGAGATAGTAGGTATACCTGAGGGCGCTACACCAGATGGGACTATCTATGATGATCATGTGAATGCTTCCGTACCGATCATGAACTCTTATGATGAGCCTAAACAGATAGTTATGGAATATGAGATAGGAACAGAAGAAGGAGGGCGCTACTCGGAATCGAAGTTTATCACTCTGCCGAAGGGTTCACAGGACATTTACTATCAGATAGTCAGTTTTCCAGAAAATGAAACACCGGACTATGTGGATACTGAAATCATAGTGGGCGCTGACGAGATCAAGGTAATAGAAGTGTCAGGTGAAGGTTCTGAAGGATATGCTTTGGTAAACGCGACCATTGCTAACACTAAATTTGAATCCGAAAGATCTAGGTTCGATTTCAAAGTGTTCACTGATGAAGATGTCCATGAGGAGCAGAAGATCATCGATGTGTCAGAGAGTTCTATAGAAACATATACAAGAGAATTGGACATACCTCCCGATGAAAATCCTGTTGATTTTGAAGTCCAAAAATTCTGACAATTCATTCTTTATTATAATCACTTTTTTTGACAAAATTATAGCCCGGGGCGGATTCGAACCGCCGTCGCCAGGTCCAGAGCCTCACATGATTGACCTCTACACCACCGGGCTATTTTGTTAGGTCGGTGGAAGAAGGAAGCTTTGCTTCCGAAGCACCACTGGGTTATAGCAGAGCACCGTTCACCGTTAATATTTTCGAGATCGAGAGCGAGCTTCGATGTTGATTAGTCCTGATGAAGGAAGTGCTTAAAAACATTATCGTTTGTAGTGATCATCTTGACCTTCCTTACTTTTGCCTAAACTCATAAACGTAGTGTTGTTCTTCCTCTTCAGAAATCTCGAAGCCCTCTTCTTCCAAAAGTTCCATTATCGCCTGGTTATCCTTCGGTATGCGTGTTATTACATTCTCCTCAGCGTTATCAACAGTATGCCTCAAGAGCATCCTTCCGACACCCATCCTTTGATGATTCGGTAAAACCCCGATATGATCTATCTGTATCTCCTCTCGATCGACACAGATTATAGCTCCTATGGGCTTGTCTCCTTCCCATGCGATAGCGGACAACATCTCAACCATATCATTGAAAGATTCCTCAATTTCTCTCTGAGTTTCCCAGTGTGAATGGGTCTCAGGGAATATAGAATATATCAGATCAGTTAGCGTTTCTCGACTCAGGGAATCGATCGGTTTGAGCTCAACATTCATCAAACTGACATAATCTTTTGAGATAAAAGTATTATCCTTTTGATGACCACTGTCATACTGATTTCATAATAAAATTGATCGTGATCGAATATAAAATCAGCCTAAAATATAACAATATAATATCCTTAATAAAAGGAGCCTGTCAATTCTTTAGTGATTTTCAGCTTTCTGAAAATCACATAGAAATATGAAAGTAACCTTTAAATAGCCAGACCTTATTATCTAATCATGCCTAAAGAATTGAAAAATCAGATAAAAGAAGTTTCGATGACACTTGATGATTTCGAGGAAGGCACAACCTCTTTTGAAGAAAAGGTTGACAAGGTACTTGGAAAGGAACCAGATGTACGGGAAAAAGACGTCAGATTGTCTGAAAAAGGCATTGTTGAACTGGTTGAAGAAAAGTGTCTTTCTTGTGGTTCAGACAACATCGTTAAGAACGGTACTAATCCAAAGAGCCTGGAAAGGGGTCTTAGGATCGAAGTAGAGCGATATGTTTGTAATGACTGTGAAAATGATTTTACAGCACCTGTTGAAGGATATTTAAAAAAAACAAACATTACAGAGACAAAACGATAAACGACAGTCTCTGGATGCGTTTCAAAGGTGCTCCACTCAGAAAGATAAGAGATTTCTTTGAATGGTTGATTGATATACGTCCATCTCATGAAACTATACGAGAATGGATAAACGAAATAGGTCGGAAATACAAGAAGAATAAAAATAAAACAAAAGGTTCTGGAATATACAGTTATGATGAACAATATCTGTATATTGGCGGGAAAAAACATTATAGGCTCTGTCTGAAAGATGTGGTAACTGGAAAAACAGTCAATGAAAGAATCGTTGATGACCTATCCAAACAAAATATCAAAGGTTTTATCATCGATTCTTTGGAAAATAAAGAGGTCTCAGCCATCGTTACCGATGGAGATCCTCAGTACGATAGTATTTTAAAAGAAGTTGCAAGGAAATTTGGTATCGATAAAATATTACATCAACTGTGTACGTTTCATGCTTTGAAAAATTTATCCAAAGCTATCAGCAAATCTGTTAAAACTATCAAAAATAGAGATCTTGGGTTGAGTACTGATTATACTGATCTCAAAAATTCTATCAAACTTATTTTCAATCTGGATAATGAAAAGATGAAAGAAAAATATCTGAACAGATTACCAGATGGTCATCAAAAAAGATTTTTAGAGATCATACAAAATGAAAATAAATCTCTAAAACAAAAAGCCAGAACGATCTTTGAATATTTCAGTGAACGGCACTATCATAAACATATATCTCATCAAATCGGCTGGATAGATAGAAATTGGGATAAACTTACCAACTTCTATGAAGTTTCAGATATACCAAAAACCAATAATGCTGTTGAACAGCATTTTTCAAACACTAATCCAGAATTGGTCAAAAGGGGTTTCAAAAACAAAGATAGCTTGGAAAACCATCTCCTAGCTATCGCTTCTTATCATAATAAGAACCTGTCACTAAAAAGTTGACAGGCTCAAAAGATAATAAATGTTTTAGTTAACCTAGCTTTTTGTCCTTACGATGAAACTCTCTAAATTCGACTACGAATTACCAGAAGAGAAGATCGCTCAAAGACCGATGAGACCTAGGGATCGATCAAAACTTTTCTTCCTAGGCAAAGAGGAAAAAAAACATCTAAGATTTGATGATATAACTGAGTTCTTTCATGAAGGTGATGTCTTGGTAAAGAACAGGTCTAAAGTCATCCCGGCAAGAGTTGAAGGAAAAAAGGACACCGGCGGTAATATAGAGGTCCTTTTCAGTAGACCATTGGAGAAAGGCTGGGAGTGTCTGATAAAAGGCAGCAATATAAAAGAAGGACGTTCTATAATGCTCGAAGGAAGCTCTTATGAGATAATAGAGAGCAAAAGAGAAGGAAGATTTGTCCTCGATTGTGATGATGAGACAGCCTATGATCTGATGGAAAAAACAGGGGATATGCCAACACCACCATATATAAAGGAAGAACTAAGATCTGCAGATGAATATCAGACCGTTTATGCGGAACAGAGGGGTTCGGTCGCGGCGCCGACTGCCGGACTACATTTCACGGAAGGATTACTTTCTCAGATAGAGGAGAAAGGCGTCGAAATACATGATATCACTCTCCATGTGGGTCCCGGTACCTTCCTGCCTGTTAAAGAAGAAGAGATCGAGGAACACATAATGGATGAAGAATATTATGATGTCAGTGAGAGCACTGCAGAAGCGATCACCAAAGCGAACGAAGAAGGTAGGAGAGTCATACTCGTTGGAACCACAACAGTGCGTGCCATAGAGACAGTTTCCGAAGATGGAGTGGTCAGACCTGAAAAAGGATGGACCGACCTTTACATATATCCTGGATACGAATTCCAATCAGGGATGGACATGCTGCTAACCAATTTTCATCTACCCGAGTCGACTTTGATCATGCTCGTGAGTGCCTTCGCCGGCAGAGAACGGATATTGAAGGCATATAAAGAAGCGGTTGAAAGAGACTATAGGTTTTATAGTTTTGGAGACTCCATGCTTATAGAGGGATTGTGATGTTCGAATTCGAAGTGATAGATGTTGAAGGAGATGCGAGATATGCGTCGATGACAGTCGATGGTAAAAAAGTGGAAACTCCCATGTTCATGCCGGTCGCTACCAAAGCTACGGTCAAAACACTCATCTCTGAAGATCTCGAGGAACTAGGGGTCCAGGCTTTGATATCAAATATGTATCATCTACTGCTCAAACCCGGGTTGGAAACGATAGAAAATGCCGAGGGTCTACATGACTTTATGAACTGGGACGGTCTTTTGTTTACGGACAGTGGAGGTTTTCAGATGATCAGGAGTGATTTCACAAAAAGAGTGGATTCCAACGGAGTCACCTTCAGTACTGAGAGGAAGGATGATAAAAGATTGATGATCGATCAATTGACTCCGGATATATGTATCGATATGCAGAAGCGGATGGGGTCCGATGTCGCGATGTGTCTAGATTATTGCCCTCCATATCCAACTGATAGAGGTGAATTAGAGAAATCAGTTATAAGGACCAAGAAGTGGGCTGAACGATGCAGGGAGCAAGGCGATAATATATTCGGTATATCGCAAGGAGGGACTATCCCCGAATTAAGAGAAAAGAGTTGTAAGGATATAGTCGAAATCGGATTCGAAGGCAATGCGATTGGCGGTTTATCTATCGGAGAGCCGAAAGAAGTCATGTACGAAATGACAGATTTATCCACCGATATATTCCCGAAGAACAGACCTAGATATTTTATGGGATTGGGTTCTCCAGTCGATATATTGGAATGTATAGATCGAGGTGTCGATATCTTCGATAGTGCCTATCCTACAAGGAATGCTCGACACAGAACCATTTTCACAAGAGATGGCAGTATAAGGATAGATAAAAGAGAATTCAAGAACGATCATGGTCCTCTCGATCCCGGTTGTGATTGTCCCGCATGCGAAAATTATTCGAGAGCTTACATACATCATCTTTGTAAATCAGATGAGTTGAGTTGGATGCGTTTATCTTCTTTACACAATGTCAAGTTCATGATGGATCTTATGGAAGGTTCTAGGAATGCCATAAAAGATGACCGTTTTAAAAGCTACAAATCGAACTACATAGAACGGTATGAGGATTGTTAGTCGGGCAAAAACCTTAAAACTATCCTCATCCTCACATTTTTTCGATGACATTAGAATGGGTAGGTTTTTTATTAGCGATAGTCGTTATCGTTATAGGAGCTAATTACCACCTGACCTTATCCCTCTTCACTGGATCGATAATCTTAGGGATCTTCACTTTAGAACCTATAGAGATAGTTGATCAATTATATTTTACAATAACCACTCCAAATACGGTTTTCTTGATATTAGCGTTGGGTATGATACCGATGATCGGTGGGATACTCCAGGTGAGTGGTCGATTAGAAGATATCATCAAAAACCTGAGGATCGGCAAACGACCTTTTTTAGGAGCTACACCGGCATTCATCGGACTTCTACCGATACCTGGCGGTGCCCTATTTTCCGCTCCACTTATCGACAAGGCCGGGGAAGGATTAGCCGGTCACATAAAAGCCGCTATAAATGTCTGGTTCAGACATATAATCTACTTCATCTATCCTATATCATATGCTATCATAGTGGCGGCCGATGCTGCCGAAATTTCGGTATTTCGGATAATCATATTTCAGCTACCTTTCTTCGGCTTTACGATAATCCTAGGTTATCTATTCCTACTCAGGAAAAGTACGGGGAGCATGAGTTATGCCTCTGAAGTCGATATTAATGCTTTGATACCACCTATGGCAGTACTCCTCACTGCACCTGTTGTTTGGGCCGGATTGAGCTATGGGATCGGTATACAAGAACGATTCGAGAACGTTTTTGTTTTGATAGCGGTTTCACTGAGTCTGATCCTGGCCATCTCTTTGATCAAGGATTCTAGAAGAAGGACATTGAAAGAAGCTGCCAAGGAGATGGAACCCTGGAATTTTATGATACTCGTCTTCGCCCTTTATTTCTTCATCAATGTTTTCCATTCTTCAGGTATAGAGGGGATGATCGCAGACCTAGCCGTTCCGGGTCCGGTCCTCCTGATATTGATCGGATTCCTGCTAGGTTTTGGAACAGGAAGGATAATGGTACCTGCCTCCATCTTAGCGCCCATCTATATAACTATGGCGGGCTCCTTTACACTGGCTGCCTTTCAGGCGATGTACGTCTCTATATTCGCTGGATACATCGTTACACCTGTTCATCCCTGTATCAGTATCTCCTTAGAGTACTTCGACGGGAATATGGGAAAGTTCTTGAAACTGATGATACCGATGTTGGCGATATCGGTTGGAACGGCCGCAGCCATATACTTGATATTCGGTTGATATATGCACAAAGAGGATCTAACCGAAATATCTAAAAGTTAAAGTCCCATCTATAAGCGATGAGCGAATTAGATATCGTCGAGGTCGAAAAGATAGAACAAGAGACACCAACCATCAAGAGTATTTTTTTCGATTGGGGAGCAGATTTTAAGCCCGGTCAATTTGTGATGATATGGATACCTGGTTTGGATGAAGTCCCGATGGCCATAGCAAATGATGGTATCGATTTTATAACTGTTAAAGAAAGAGGCGAAGCGACAGAAGCACTTCATGATATGGAACCAGGCGATAAGATAGGTGTTAGAGGTCCTTTAGGGAATTCTTATTCTTTGGGTGGAGACAATATACTCATAGTTACCGGCGGGTGCGGTGGGGCATCACTGATACAGGTGGTTTACGAGGCAGAGGGAGAAAACAAGGATGTCACCTGCTGCCTAGGAGCTGGAACTGAAGAAGAGTTGCTTTTCAGAGAAGAATTTTCCCGATCTACTGATCTGAAAATAGCTACTGAAGACGGGAGTTCAGGACGAAAAGGATTCGTGACCGAATTGGCTTCTGATGTGATGGAGAGCGAAGACTTGGACACCGTGTTGACCTGCGGTCCCGAAGTCATGATGGAGAAAGTGGTTTACGAGGCTCTCAAGAACAAAATACCTGTACAGGCCTCTTTAGAGCGTTACATGAAGTGTGGTATAGGCATCTGCGATTCATGTACTATAGATGGGAAGCAGGTGTGTATCGACGGTCCTATATTCAAAGGTGAAGAACTGAAGGAGATGAAAGAGTTCGGAAGATACGAAAGGGCCAAAGATGGCAGATTGAAAAAGATATGAACTCGATACTAAATTTTATTAAAGGGTTTCTCTTCATAATCTCCAAAAGCAGCATGCGGGGGTACCCGAGTTAGGCCAAAGGGGCAAGGCTTAGGACCTTGTGGCGTAGGCCTCCAAGGGTTCAAATCCCTTCCCCCGCACTTTTTACCTTTTAAACTCGAAAAAGGTTATTTATCTTACCAGCCGGATTGCCTTTTTGATGTATCCTATACTCGGAGTCTACGACGGTCACGATGCTGGTGCTGCGTTGATCCATGATGGAGAGATATATGCAGTTAACGAGGAACGTCTGAGCAGAGAAAAGTATCATAGAGGGTTTCCTGAGTTATCTATAAAAGAAGTGATCAGGCAGTCAGAACTTGAACCTGATGATATAAAAAAAGTGGCCGTCGCGGGAGTTTATAGGAGAAAGAAGCGCTTATTGAATATGAAGAGATCTCTACAAAAATTGGTCGGCGATGTTGATATCTTGACAGTACACCATCATGAAGCGCATGCTGCCGGATCATACTTCACTTCGGGATTTGATGAAGGTATAGTGTTGACCATAGATGCCGCTGGAGACGGACTTTCTTCTACAATCTATATATCTAACGATGGAGAGTTGAAGAAAATAGCCGAATCATCTTACCTCGACTCCATCGGTGATTTTTATGCCTCGATCACAAAGATGCTGGGTTTTACTCCGATGAGGCACGAAGGAAAAATAATGGCCTTGGGGAGTTATTATCAGGGTGAAGATCACTTTGATTTTAGTGATTGTATAGAAGTCGACGGATTGGGATTCAACAATCATTTAGAAGTGACTGGATCTGAGTCCGTGCGGAAATTATCGAATAAGGTAGATTTTCCGCTGAATAGGAGTGAAGAATGTGCCGATGTTCTTAGATCGAAAAAAAGAAAACATGAGCTCTGGAAAAAAGCTGTTCGAACTGCTGCCTCGGCTCAAAAACATCTTGAAAAGCTCCTCCAAAAGATATGTAGAAATATAAAAGAAGATAGTATGATAGATCAGGCATTTAAAGAGAACATATGTTATTCTGGAGGTGTCGCTCAAAACGTTAAGTCCAACAGAGTGGTCAGTAACCACTTCAAAAACTCTTTTGTCTTTCCACACATGGGAGATGGCGGCCTAGCGCTGGGAGCGGCCTTATATGTGAATCAAAAATTGAATGATGAAAAGACATCTTGGGATTGGAAATCGAACACTGATAATGTTTATCTGGGACCAAGTTTTAAGGGAAAAAGGATCAAGAAAGCACTTGATAACGAAGAAAAAATAGAACTGACTAGTTTGGAAGAAAAAGAAGAGGTAGTATCTTCTTTACTAGCAGAAGGAAAGATAATCGGTCTGTTTCAAGGAAAGATGGAATATGGTCCTAGATCTCTCGGTAATAGGTCTATAATCGCTGATCCTTCGAATGCAGATATAAAAGAAAGACTGAACTCCATGCTTGGGAGAGAATCATTCCAACCATTTTCCCCGACGATCCTGAAGGAATATCAGACAGAGTATCTTAGATCGGATGATACAAACAGATTTATGACGATATCTTTCGATATAACTGAAAGAGCTAAGGAGGACCTAACTGCTGCCGTACATGTCGACAATACATGCAGACCGCAGATATTGGAAAGAGACGACAATCCTGTCTATTACGATATCATCAAAAAGTTCGAAGAGAAGACAGGTATAGGTGGTGTACTCAACACGAGTTTCAATCTTCATGGAGAGCCGATAGTTTGTAGGCCCAAGGAAGCTGTAGAGTCCTTCAAAAAGATCGGATTGGACGCTTTATTGTGTGAGGAGTATCTAGTCGGATAGAGATAGTCATCCTGTTAATAAATTATATATGAAATGAGTCATATACATTATTTGAGGGTATATGATGAGTGAAGAAAAATTCAAGGGGCTTAGAAAGTTCAATGGAGTCATGGCTGTTCTACACTTTATACAGGGTGTTCTGATGTTATATCTGAGCACTGACTTCGCAATAGAAGTAACAACTTCTTACATTGGAGGTCCACCTGGAACCGGCATAGAGGAATTGCGAACTAACGTGCTTTTTGAACTGCAGATTGGTCCAACTGTGGCTGCATTTTTATTCATGTCTGCATTTGCGCATTTTGCAGTTTCGACGTTTGGATTTAATTGGTATAAAAAGAATCTTAAAAATCATGTGAACAGAGCCCGCTGGATAGAATATTCTTTTAGCAGTACTCTGATGATAGTGGTTATAGCCATGCTTGTCGGGATAACCGACATCGGTTTTTTGATAGTTATAGCTTTAGTCAATGCTTCGATGATCCTCTTTGGATGGCTTATGGAGACTTATAACCAGAATACCGAGAAGGTCGTTTGGACACCTTTCATATTTGGTTGTATCGCTGGCATAGCTCCCTGGATCGCGATAGCAATTAAACTTTTGACGATCAGAACTTACGCCGATGTAGCGATCCCAGATTTCGTTTTATGGATATTCGTATCGATAGCTATATTCTTCAATATTTTTGCATTAAATCAAGTTCTACAGTACAAAGAGATCGGTCCTTGACCCGAAGACCAACAAGGTCGATATACGGGAATTTAGCTGAACAGCATCGGAATATAGTTTTTCTTTTGCCGTTATTATTTCTTCTTATCCCGCTAAGGTGCCAGAGAAAACCTGCCATGCCAGAGCGGATT
>JAFDTP010000211.1 GCA_019594195.1 Thermoplasmata archaeon | reverse complement strand
GTGGGGCGTTCTCGATAAGGGTCCTATTTCTCTTTTTGGTCTCCTCCAACTCTTTTTCCAATCTTTTCTTTTCAGTTCTATCTTTGAGTACGATCAGATCCTTTGAAGAGGAACTGTCATCGTCGAAGGGCATGACCGAAATAGATAGATGTTTTTCTTCAGTTCCCAAAGTTATCTCTCTATCTTTTATTGTCTCTCTTTCCTCCGAGCTCCTATCGATCAGAGAGGCGATCTCATCAGAAACATCTTCGATATCCTTTTCCAAAAGATCTTTCTCTTCCATATCCATGATTTCAGCTGCGGCCGGACTCGCTCTATCTACATATCCGGCTTCATCGATAACCATCATAGGTAGGATACCATTTCCGAAAAGGGATTTCATACGTTCTTTATAGAGTGTTTTCTCTTCCCTGTACTCCTTTAATTTCTGGCTTTTCTCTTCGAGTCGTTCTTCTCTTTTTTCAAGTTCCTCTCTAAGCTCTTTTCTTTCATTTCCGAAGAGGTCCATGATCAGTCCCCGAGATATGCAGAATATCCAAGTTTAAAAGTTTTTTCTCTATATACTACAGTTGATAAGATAAAATAGAAAGGTGTATGGTTTTGATCCTAGTCCAAGTGTATCGCCATATGTTTCTCCACCCTTTCGATTATCTTTTCTTTAGAGCTTTCAATAAATTCTTCGTGACATCCATCGTAGTCGCACTGGAATTGATATCCCTCTATCTTGAATTTAGTGATCGGAGTGTAACACTTTTCTCCCTCCTGTATCACACACTGCTCCATCTCTTTCTCCACATCTAGTTTTAGATCATCGATGCATTCTAGATCAAGTTTTTTTACAGGTTTTATCATGGTATTTATAACAGCGTGATAAAGATATATAAAATTATTCTTCGAAGTTTTACTGTATAGAAGCGATAAGAGCATCTTTATAAGCAAGTTCTAAAGGATCTATCTCTAAAAGATGTCTAACTGAACCTCCTCCTCCGTATACTATTTCTTTATCGATGACCCTTCTATCTATCACTTTTGGCAATTCGATACTTATAGGAGGGACCTCTCCGATAGAATAACCTGTTATCTCCTTAACTTCTTCAGGTGATGCGATCCTGACTTCCTCGGCATCTAAAACATCCTTGAGTTTTTCTTCATCTATTGGTTCTTTTCCTATACCTATGACCAGATATGACTTCCCGTCTTCGAAAAATACAAGTGATTTTATGATGTCGTCGGTTTCAACGTCAAGAGCTTCAGCAGCGTCTTCTACCGTTTTGACTTCGATCGAAGTCCCTTGGAGTTCAGCCTCGAGATCACGTTCTGATAGATACTCTTCTAATTTCCCCATCATACCACCTCTTTGAATGATTACTTTTTTGGTTGTTAATAAAATCTCATATAAATCATATCCCAAAAATTATATATATTATATAAGTAATATATGTGTTTGAGGGAGAAAAAACATGGTTCTCGAGAGGGAACACTGGACAACCCGGCTTGGTTTCATACTTGCTGCAGCAGGTTCTGCTGTAGGTCTCGGAAACATCTGGCGTTTTCCATTCATAACTGGACAGATGGGCGGAGCGATGTTCCTGCTG